>PUKR01000143.1 GCA_003552365.1 Syntrophomonadaceae bacterium | reverse complement strand
CTCTATACTTAAAGAAAACGGGGTATGCTTTGAACTGAATACTGCCGGCCGCGATGCCCCGGTGGGAGAATTTTATCCGGACCAGAGGTTCGTAGAAATTTGCCGCGCTAAAGGGGTTCCGGTGACAATGGGTTCTGATGCCCATGCCCCGGACCAGGTTGGCCGTTATTTCCCGGAAGCGATTGCCTGTTTAAAGGCGGCGGGCTATGATCAGCTGGCCACATTTAAGAGGCGAAAAAGGTATTATCAGCCCCTATAATTTTTTATAACTATTCAGCCGTGCTGCTTTTGAACTGGTGACGGCTCACCTGAGGGAAACGGCAGCGACTCAGCTGCAGGCTTTCGCTCAGGTTACGCTTTAGCATACGCCATCTAAGGCTTTAGGCCTCAGGCGGCCTGCTTCCATGCAGGCCGACCGGCTGCAACCTCTGTCTCAAAGGCCATTGCAACCGCTTTGCCTGCAATGGCCTCAGGTCAAAGGCAGAACGGCCGAGCAGACAGTATTTTATATTAAGAGGATTGAACCAGGTTAGAAGAAGGGTGGTGTACTGGTATGGACTTGTTTTTTGATTATATCGATACCTCAAAAGGCTATTTCACCATTGTCTTTAGTGAAACCGGAATTTTTAGGATTCTTTTTCCGGGGGTTGAGCCTGAAAAAGATTATCCACGGAGGGAGCTTTCTTGCCCCCGGTTTTCGGAAGATTTGAACTGCTACCTGTCTGGAGAACAAGTTGACTGGAGCAAATATCCGCTTGACAGGAGCGGCTATCCTTCTTTTACCTCGGCTTTGCTTGAACAGGTTAGCCAAATTCCGTACGGCCGGGTAAGCAATTACCGGGATGTGGCGGAAAAAGCAGGTTTCCCGCGAGCATGGCGCGCCTCGGGACAGGCCTTGCGGATAAACCGCCACCCGATTTTAGTGCCCTGCCACCGGGTGATTAAAACTGATGGCAGCCTGGGAGGTTTCAGCGGCCCGGGCGACTGGAAAAAAGAATTGCTCAGGCTGGAAGGAGTACTCGCCCCGGAAGGGAATGGTGGTTAAAGTGCGCTACTTATCAGGCGGAGAATCGCATGGCCCCTGTTTGACCGGAATAATCGAAGGCCTGCCTGCCGGCATGGAACTTAACCCGGGAAAAATCAACCGGCACCTGGAGCGCCGTCAGCGCGGGTACGGGCGCGGCGGGCGCATGGCTATTGAAAAAGACCGGGTGGAAATTTTATCCGGGTTGCGCTTTAAGCGCACCATCGGCAGTCCGCTTACGATCCAGATAAAAAACCGGGACTGGGATAACTGGCGAAGCGTGATGTCTCCCGAAGGGGAACCGCCCCCTGATCTAATTCCAATTACCCGGCCGCGGCCGGGCCATGCGGACCTGGCCGGAGGATTAAAGTATAACCACGATGATCTGCGCCTGGTTTTGGAAAGATCGAGCGCCCGGGAAACGGCCATGCGGGTGGCGGTGGGCAGTGTGGGCAGAGTTATGCTCGAAAGCTTTGGAGTCGCATTTTATAGCCATGTAACCCGGATCGGTTCTATAGATGCAGAGGTTACCCCGGAAAAATTGCCCGATCTGGCCGGCCGGGTTGAAGAATCTCCTCTTCGCTGTGCCAGCAAGGAAAAAGAATCTTTAATGATCCGGGAAATTGACCGGGCTAAGGACGAAGGGGATTCATTGGGCGGAATAATCGAACTATATATTACCGGGGTGCCCCCCGGGCTGGGCAGCCATGTATTTTGGGACCGGCGGCTCGACGGACGGCTTAGCGGGGCCTTAAGCAGTATCCAGGGAATCAAGGGTGTCGAAATCGGCGCCGGGTTTACTGCGGCAGCAATGAGAGGAAAAGATGTCCATGATCCGGTGGAGTTTGAACCCGGGGCCGGAATCGGCCGGCCGGGAAATAAAGCCGGTGGGATTGAAGGTGGAATTTCAAACGGCCAGCCGCTGGTATTAAGGCTGGCGATGAAGCCGATTCCCACTTTGACTTCACCGCTGGCCAGTGTCGACCTGGTCAGCGGTGAGGGTGCCCCGGGAACGGTGGAAAGGTCAGATGTCTGTGCCGTGCCTTCCGCGGCGGTGGTGGCTGAAGCGGTAGCGGCCTGGGAATTGGCCGCAGCCTTCCGGGAAAAATTTGCCGGGGATTATATGGAAGAAGTTAAAGCGGCTTATGATTTTTACATCAACCGGGTTAACCGAAGGCTGAGAAAATAGGCAGGTTGAAATTTTACAGCAGGATCGGCCCTTAAGAAAGTTTATTGATTTTTTAAGGCGGGAAGGAATAAGATGAGCGGTTATAACCTTCAGGTGAAAACGGCCGGATTTAATTACCGGGTTTTAATCGAAGAAAACGGGCTGTCCAGGGTCGGAAAATCTCTGCGCCTTTTGTTCCCTTCGACCAGGACGCTTTTGATCAGTGACCGGACGGTTTACAACCTTTATGGAGAAGTAGTCTTACAATCCCTTGTGGAACAAGGCTGGCAGGTAGAGGTTTTGTCGATTGAACCTGGAGAACAATCCAAGACTTTAGATCAGGCTGCCCGCCTTTATGATGCTGCGGTGGAAGCCGGGTTGGACCGCAACTCTCCCGTGATTGCCCTGGGAGGTGGGGTTCCGGGCGACCTGGCCGGGTTCGTCGCTGCCACCTACCTGCGGGGAGTACCCCTGGTGATGCTTCCCACCTCCCTTTTAGCCCAGGTGGACAGCAGCGTTGGGGGGAAAGTTGCCGTAAACCATCCCCGGGGTAAAAATTTAATCGGGGCGATCTATCCACCAGGAATAGTAATTATTGACCCCCTGGTCCTAAAATCCTTGCCCGGTGATCAATTCCAGGCCGGATTGGCTGAAGTGTTGAAATACGGGATAGTAGTAGACAGCTCATTTTTTTACTGGCTGGAAAAACACATTATAGAGCTGCTTAAAGCCGAACCTTCTGCCCTTGCCGGGGCCATTTCAGGGTCGGTAAAAGCAAAGGCTGCCGTAGTCGAGCAAGACGAGTACGAAAATAACTACAGGCGTGTGCTTAATTTTGGCCATACCATTGGCCATGCCCTGGAAGCGGCAACTAACTATAACTATTATTTGCACGGCGAAGCAGTTTTAATCGGCATGTTTGCTGCAGTTGATATGGCTGAAACTTTGGCGGTGTTAAATGACAAACAGGGAGGTAGAATCAGAAATTTACTTGATCAAATTTTGTTAAAAAAACCGCCTGCGGGCTTGACCGCAGAAGCAGTAATCGATAAACTAAGGCAAGATAAAAAACGCCGGGAAGATGATTTGATTTTTGTGTTGCCGAAAGAAATCGGTGAAGCGGCAATTATGCCGGTAAATGACAGAGTGCTGATCAAGGAAGTAATAGAGAATTACTTGAATAAGCACTAAAAGAGTATTTCAAGCTGAGTAAACAGTAAGCTGGTTATGACGATGATAATACCTTTTGGTTCGGCTATACCTGGATAAGGTTTTTCCCGAATTGTTAGGGTGTGGAGAGTGATCTGATTTGAAGAAAGCTTTTAAGCCGGGGCTGTTTTTGGTCCTGATTGTTTTATGCCTCGTGATTATTGCCTCCGGTTACTGGTCTTTTCACAATGCTGCCGACCGGGATGATGGAATACGGCGCGGCCTTGATATTGCCGGGGGTCTTTATATGTTAATGGAGGCGGTGGAAACGGGCGACCGGGAAGTGGACGATGACGCCATCGACCGCGCCATCGCAATTATCCGCACCCGTATTGATGAACTTGGGGTTGAAGAGCCGGTAATCGCACCCCAGGGGGACGACCGCATCCGCATCGAACTGCCCGATATAGATGATCCCGAGCAGGCCCGTGAAATCATCGGCCGGACGGCAATGTTAAAATTTGTGGGGCCGGACGGCGAAGAAATCGTGACCGGGGCCAACCTGGACCGGGCCCGGGCGGAAAGAAACCCGGAAATCTCCCCCCGTCCTTTTGTCAGCCTGGAATTTGACCGGGAAGGCAGGGAGCTTTTTGCCGCAGCCACCGAAAAATTTTACGGGGAACCGATCTCTATCCTTTTGGATGACGAAGTTATTTCCGAACCGGTGGTCAGGGCCATAATTACCGAGGGGCAGGCCACCATTGAAGGCGATTTTGACTACGAAGAAGCTTCCGAGCTGGCCCTGCTCCTGCGAAGCGGTTCATTACCCGTTGAGCTGCGCGAGCTTGAATCCCGACTGGTCGGCCCCACTTTGGGTCAGAGGACCGAGGAAATAGCGGCTGTTGCCGCCGGAGCAGGCCTTGCCTTAGTTTTACTGTTTATGATTCTGTATTACAGGACTGCCGGGCTTATAGCCGGTATGGCCCTGGTTTTCTATACATCTCTGGTTTTATTTGTGCTTTCCCAGCTGCCGACAACTCTTACCCTGCCGGGCATTGCCGGTTTGATCCTTTCAATTGGCATGGCTGTTGACGCCAATGTAATTATTTTTGAGCGGATCAAGGATGAATTACGCTCCGGGCGCACCCTGCGCAGTGCCATGGAAAGTGGCTTCAGAAGGGCCTTCAGGGCGATTCTTGACGCCAACATTACCACCCTGATTGTAACCATTGTTTTATTCATCCTGGCCAGCGGACCGGTCCGGGGTTTTGCCATAACCCTGTTTATCGGTATTCTGTGCAGCATGTTTACTGCGATAGTGTTTACCCGTTTCCTGATGCGTCTGGCTTTTAAAGCCGGTGCTATCCAGAGCGGGGCTTACGTGGGGGTGAAAGAGTCGTGATCGATTTTATCGGCAATCGCCGCAAAGCATACCTGCTCTCTATAATCCTGATTTTTGCCGGGGCCATCTCCATGATTACGGTGGGGTTAAATTTGGGCATTGATTTTACGGGCGGTACAGTTTTCCAGCTGAACCTCGGGGACGAATTTTCCCTGGAGGAAGCCCAGGCAGCGATTGATCCCTATGAAGAGTTGGAGGGCGCTGCAATACAGGTCGTTCAGGGACGGGACCTGGCCGGGGACCCCACCGACGAAGGGTTGATTATCAGGGGTCCCTACATGGATGACGACCGCCGTGATGCTGTCATGGAAGAGTTCCAAAACCGTTTTCCCCGGATGGACATGGCCGATTCAAGGGTGGAAAGTGTGGGCCCGGTAATCGGGGGCGAGCTTGCCCGACAGGCTGTTTTATCTTTGGCGGTAGCCATTGTGGCCATGATCGCCTATATCACCTACCGTTTTGAGTTCAAATTTGCCCTGGCGACCATCTTTGCTCTTCTGCACAACGTATTGGTCGTGCTCGGCATATTTTCTTTTTTACAGCTGGAGGTAAATGTACCCTTTGTGGCTGCTATCCTGACTGTTTTCGGCTACTCGGTAAACGATACCATTGTAATCATGGACCGGATCCGGGAAAATATACAGCACCGCAAGAAAAAAGATTACGTTGAAGTTGTCAACCAGAGCATTAACCAGAACCTTGTACGTTCAATCAATACTTCCCTGACCACGTTATTTGTGCTTATTGCCCTGCTGGTAGGCTTCCATTATTTTATCGGTAGCCTGGACCTGATCATTTTTGTGATAGCTTTGATTTTGGGCGTTTTTGTCGGCACGTACTCATCGATCTTTATCGCCAGCCCCCTCTGGTTAAACCTGCAGGACTATAAATTTAACCTGCCCGGACGTAAAGCAGTGGGAAATTAGTGAGGTATAATGAAGGAGATGAGAACCCCTGAGTTCACTATACTTGATCCTGGCCCTTGTTTTTAGCCTTCTTATTGCCCTGTTTGCCGTTGCAAACACTGAACCGGTAAACGTAAACTATATTTTCGGTGAGAGCGAAGTGTCGCTAATTATATTGATTCTCGGTTCTGCTTTTGCCGGAGCCCTGGTTGTGGGACTTTTTAGCCTGTTTCACAGTATAAGCGCCGCACTGAATTTACGGCAGGTTCGCCGGGAAAATGATAGCCTGGAGAAAAAGGTTAAAGCCCTTGAAGAGGATAAAGTATTTTTGGAAGCCGAATTAAACAGGGCAATCTCTGTGACTAAAGATTCCGTGGAGACAGAAACAGCCGCCGGCTGGGAAACAAAAGACGCTGATCCAAAAAACGGCGGTGCCGATAATACCGGGAAAGAAGAAACCGGTCCGGCTAAAGAAGGAGAGGATCACGACCCGGATGAGCCTGAGAGGTAGACAGTGGATATGGCCCAGGCAAAATGAAGAACTTGCTTCAGATATTGCCGGAAGCCTGGGGCTCACACCGGCCCTGGCCCAGCTGCTGATTAACCGTGGAGTTGAAAACTCTGAGCAGGCCCGGGCTTTTTTATGCCCTTCTGAAGATCAATTTCACTCCCCCTGGCAGATGAAGGGGATGGATGTAGCGGTGCAGAGGTTGCTTAAAGCCCTTGAAAACAAGGAAAAAATAATGATTTATGGTGATTACGACGCCGATGGAATTACAGCGACGGTAATCCTGGTCGAAGTTTTAGGCAGGCTCGGTGCAGAAATTGACTATTATTTACCCAGCCGTTCTGGTGAGGGTTACGGTTTGCATATTGAGCCCTTAAAAAAATTTATAGCCGAAGAAACCGACCTGGTTGTCACTGTTGACTGCGGAACTAATGCCGTTGAAGAAGCTGCTTATGCTTCTTCCATGGGGTTGGACTTGATTATCACCGACCACCACCAGCCCCTGGAGACTCTGCCGGGAGTTGTTGCCGTTCTTAACCCCCTCCAGGAAAAATGTTCTTACCCCTTTAAGGAATTGTCTGGAGCCGGGATCGCTTTTAAGCTGGCTTCAGCCTTGCTGGAAAAACTTAACAAACCTTTGCCCGGGGAACTTCTTGACCTTGCCGCCCTGGGAACCACTGCTGATGTGGTTCCCCTGCTGGATGAAAACCGGTCTATAGTTCATAGCGGCCTTGAAGTTTTACGCAGCAGGCAGAGGCCCGGTTTTAAGGCTTTGATGAAGGTAGTTAACCTGGACCGGGAACGTATTTCAAGCGGTAGCCTTGCTTTTATACTGGCCCCCTCTGTCAATGCAACCGGGCGGATGGGAGAAGCCCTGCCGGCAGCCCGGCTTTTCCTGGAACAGGATCCGGAAAAGGCAGAGGAGCTGGCTTTACACCTGCACGAAGCAAACCGGAAGCGCAGAACGACCGAGCAAAAGATTCTACAGGAAGCGGAAACCGCTGCCGAACAATTGCTGGCTGAACAAGATCAAAGAGTGATCACCCTGGCCGGGGAAAACTGGCATCACGGGGTGATCGGCATTGTCGCTTCCCGCCTGGTTGAGAAATATAACCGGCCTGTTTGCCTGGTGGCACTAGAAGATCAAGAAGGGCGAGGTTCGGCACGCAGTGTCCCCGGCTTTGATATTACCGGGGCCCTTGCCGGGTGCTCCAGCCTGTTAGAGCGCTTCGGGGGCCACGCACAGGCGGCGGGTTTTACAATCCAGCCCGGCCGGATCGAAGCGCTGCGCGAAGGGCTTAATTGTTTTGCTGAAACCAACATGGCAGACAGCAGCCGTTACCCGGGCCTCCACCTTGAAGCCGAGCTAACCCCTGCCGATCTGCAGCTTACCCTGGCCGAACAGGTTGATAGTCTGCAGCCTTTTGGCGCCGCCAACCCGGCCCCCTTGTTTGGCAGCCGCGGCTGGGAGTTAAAATCCTGGCGCCTGGTAGGATCCGATCAAAAGCATCTTAAACTTAATCTCCGGCAAAACGGACGCTCCCTGGACCCGATCGTATTTTCCGGGGCTTCCCTGGCCAGGCACCTGGAAAAGGGACGCCTGGTTGACCTGGCATTGAAAGTAAAAAAGGGATATTTTAATAACCGGGAAACCCTGGAAACGGAAGTTAATGACTTAAAATACAGTGACATTTATTGTGACGGCAGGCTGGAGCTTATTGACCGGCGAAACTGCCGGGATCGCCTGGCCCGGTATAAAGAGGTTCTCCAGGATTACGGCAGGGAGGCTGTTGTCTTCACCTCTACCTCGGGCAGGGCCAAAAAGTTAAAGAAACAGGTCCCTGAGGGGGAACTGCCCCTGGTCGTTACCAGTGGAGCCCTTAACGGGGATATTGATATCCCCGAAGGAAAGGGGCCGGTAATCCTTTTCGACCTGCCGATTTACGGAGGTTTGCTGAGCCATATATTGAAAACACCCATGCAGGAAGTTTCTCAAAAGATTTACCTCTTGTTTAACAATGCCGATTTACAGCGTAACCGCTATTTACTGGAAATATCTCTGCCTTCTGCAGAACAGCTAGGCATGATCCTAAACCAGGTTGCTCCGGGTGATTGTGAGCGAGAATCACTTGTATTCTCGGAACCTGTAAAGAAAAAACTCAATCCTGATGCCGGTCCTGCCTTTTGGGAACGGGTG
>PUKR01000288.1 GCA_003552365.1 Syntrophomonadaceae bacterium | reverse complement strand
GCCCGCGCCCGGAGCGCCCTTATTTCGTAGAAAATTTCGAGCGGGAGATGCCGGAATACAAGCTCAGGCACCTGGTTAAACCGGGGATTACGGGGCTGGCCCAGGTGGCAGGCCACTACGCTACCAATACCCACGATAAGCTGCGCTACGACCTTTATTACGTGACCGACTATTCTTTACTGATGGATTTCCGGATCCTGCTTTTAACCGTGCCCACCTTGTTTAACCGGGAGGCGGCCCGTGGTTTGAGCGAAGAAGCGCTGGGGAGGTTGACATGGCCGAAATCGTAGTTTTGGGCGCCGGGGTTGCCAGCCTTTCTGCAGCCTGGCATGCCGGGAAAGCAGGTATGCAGGCGGCCGTTTTTGAAGCAAAAGGGCGCTTTGGCGGCCTGTGCGACCATTTTTATGCCGGTAATTTTCGCTTTGACTGCGGCGCTCATTTTGGTTTCAGCAACAACGAGCCTTACCGCAGGGTCTTAGAAATGACGGATTCTATCAGCCACCGGCCGAGACCTTTTAATTTTGAGGCGGGAAAATGGTTGAAACACCCGGTGCAAAACAACCTCTACCCCCTGCCGGCAGAAGAAAAGGTGGAGGCGATTAAAAGCTTTATCAAGCGGCCTGAAAGAACTGAAAACCCCGACTACGGCCGCTGGTTAAAAGAGCAGTTCGGGGAAGTAATTGCCGGCCGCTACCCGGCCCGTTATACGGTGAAATACTGGACCGTGCCTCCGGAAAATTTAAGCACCGAGTGGGTCGGCAACCGCCTCTACCGCCCCTCGCTCGATGAAGTTTTATACGGGGCGATGACTGAAAAAACCCCCCAGACTTATTATTTCCGCGAAATGTTTTACCCGCGCCGGGGCGGCTTCCGCGCCTTTATCGAGCCCCTGCGGGAAGGCCTCGACCTGCGCTTTAACAAAGAAGCGAAGTTTATTGACCCGGATCGGAAATATGTTTTGTTTGGTGACGGCAGCAAGGAATACTACGAGCACCTGGTCTTTAGTGTGCCCCTGCCGGAGCTGGTGGGAATGTTAAAAGATGTGCCGGAGAAGGTTAAAGAAGCGGCGGCATCGCTCTGGGCCACCAGGGCGGCCCTGGTTTCGGTGGGCTTTAACCTGGAGAAGGTGAGTGACTACCCCTGGTTTTATATCTACGATCCCGAGATCCTGCCGGCCAGGGTCCATGCCCCTTACCTGAAATCACCAGATAACGTGCCTGAAGGTAAAAGTTCTTTGCAGTTTGAAACCTACTTTTCCCGCCATAAGCCGCTAAATTTAAGCGAAGAGGGCTTGATCGAGCACGTTACGGAAGCTGTGGAAAAAATGAAGCTTGCCTCCAAAGGAGATATTTTAGCCGTTGATTACCGGGAGCTGCCTTACGCGAACGTGGTTTTCGACCACGGCATGACCAGAAGGCGCGACTGTGTGCTGGATTTTGTTAAGAGTAAGGGGATCGTGCCGGTTGGTCGTTTCGGGGAGTGGGACTACCTGTGGACCGACCAGAGTTTTTTAAGCGGTAAAAAGGTCGAAGCCCTTGCCGGTATGTTATAATTTGGATAGAGCAATATTATAATATACGATTGAGTAAGAGTGGGGGTGCTGCCATGAGCAGTGATCACGACCGGGAAAAAGATAAAAACTTGAACCGGGGCGACGGAGCAGAGGAAAATAACCAGGAAACAGGCCCTTCGGGCCGCAACGGTAATCATGCAGGTGGACAGCAGAACAAAAGCAGCAGAGAAGAAGGCGCTAAAAAAGGAGCAAACAGCCGGAGCGGTGAAGATCAAAAGGCCCGGGATTTTTCCGGTGAAGTAAAGGAATCAGGCAACGGAGGGTCCGCTGCCGGAAATAAGGAAAGGGTTACCGGCGACCCGGACTGGCTCGACGAGCTCCAGGGAGCTTACGACCCGGAAAAGACCAGGGTTAAGCAAAAACGGAGCCCTTTGAAAAAAGCGCTGCTTGCTTTGGCCGGGATCCTTGTGCTCAGCCTGGCCGGGGCCGGGGCTTACGTGATGGCCTTTTACGAAGACGTCCAGGAGCCGCAGCGGGTCCTGTTAGATGATGTCAGCTTTGAGCAGGATTTCGATCATGATGTCGATGCCGCTTTTTCCGAGCACACGGTTAATATTGCCCTGCTCGGCTTTGACCGCGGCTGGGGCAGGGAGCATCTGGGCGAAGAGCTTTTCCGCCCGGACATGCTGGCCGTAGTCTCGGTGGACCTAAAAGAAGAAGAGGTGGCCATGGTCCGGATCCCCAGGGATTCTTACGTGCCTATTCACGGCATGGGCGGCTTCCACGACAAGATAAACCACTCCTACTTTTTCGGTTACCATTACGGCGGCGGTGAAGACCGCCACCAGGACGGGATAGATTATACCCTGCAGACGGTGAGTAATGTTTTGGGAGATGTTCCCCTCCATTATTATGTTTCGGTCGATATGTACTCGGTGATCGAACTGGTCGATGCCGTGGGCGGGATCTACTACGAAGTGGATGAAACTATTTACGATGAACACTGGGAGATCGGCCGGGTGCTGGTGCCCGAGGGGCCGCAGGTGATGGACGGGAAAACCTACCTGCGCTACCTGCAGTACCGCGGTGAAACCGGCGACAAGGGGCGGATTGAGCGGCAGTTCGACCTGCTTGAAGCCACCTTCGTCCATTTAAGAGATGAAGGAAAAATCAGCGACCTGCCGAGAATTTACCGCATCTACAAGGATTACGTGGAAACGGATTTAAACTATACCCAGGTTGCCGCCCTGGCCTACTTTGCCAGGGGGTTAAACCTGGATGATATTGATTTTGTAACCCTAACGGGCAGCGGACAGTCCAAAGACGGGATCTGGTACGAAGTTCTGAACCAGTCCGAGCGGCTGAGAATTATTGAAGAAGTTTTCGGTATCGAAACCGACCCCTGGCCGCCGATAGTTTTAGAAGACAGCGAGGAATACTTAGAAGAGCAGGAACGCCTGCGCCGGGAAGAAGAGAGGGAGAAAGAAAGAGACGAAGACTGGCCTTTCGGTGACCGGGATGATGAAAAAGAAGAAGCAGAAGAGCAGGTGCACATACCTTACTTAAGGGAAATGACCGCCCAGGAAGCGGCTACGGCTCTGCAGAACAAGGGGTTGCAGGTTGGTTCGATCATCGAGCGCCATGACGATGAAGTGGGAGCGGGCCTGGTGATCTATACAGATCCCCTATCCGGTGAGGCGGCCAAACCGGGTGCGGTTGTAAACCTGGTGGTGTCGAAAGGGCCGGAGCCGGTGGAGGATAGCAGCGAAGAAGCGGAAGAAGAGACATTGGAAAATAACGGAAATGGCGATCAATAGAAATAATCTTTTTAAAGGGGATTATTTTACAACCTGACCAGGACAAGCCGGTTCCAAAAAAGTTGGATTTCAAATTGCCTCCTTACAAGTCCGGTGTAGATTGGAGTTTCCGGGATCGTTTAAAAAATTTTGCCAAATTAACCCAGGACTTCAGGATTAAAGGTTTGATCCTGTTTTGAAGCTTTGTGCTTGAAGCCGGCTAAAGGAGTGAAAAGGCGATGGACAAACTGTCGCGAAAGGTCAGGCTCTATATTTCTTTAGGGGTAATCGCGGCCATTATTGCCCTGTCTCTGTCGGTTATTTTTTACGGGGTTTACCAGGTTTATTACGACCCGGCCTCGCTTTTCCGGCATGATTTCGGGGTTTCGGGCGAGGTGGAAGAACATTTTGAAGACCGGGTTATCAACGCGGTTATTTTGGGCCTGCACAACCGCCGGGAAGACAATACCTTCGGCGAGATTTATTACGTGGATACGATCCTGGTGGCCTCGGTAAACTTTGACCGGGACAGCTTAAGCCTTTTGGCCGTGCCGCGCGACTCTTACGTGGAGATTGCAAACAGCGGGGAAAAAGACCGCCTCCGCCAGTCTTACGAGTACGGCTACGAGCAGGCCGGAAGCGACCCTCACCGGGCCGGGATGCAGAATGCGCTCGATACAATTGATCACTTTTTAGAAGACATCGAGCTTGACTATTACATTGCCATGGATATCGAGGGTTTAAAGCAGCTGATCGACTCCATGGGCGGGGTTTACTACACGGTGGAGGACGATATGGTCGGCTTCACCCCGCAGGAATCCCTGGAAGCCGGCCCGCAGATGTTAGACGGCCGGGGTTACTTAACCTACCTGACCTACCGGGAAGAGGATGCCAGGGACGACATCAACCGGATCGAACGGCAGAAAGGCCTGCTGCTGGCCACTTTTGAGTATTTCCAGGAAATGGGGCTTTTCCGCTACGTGGTCCCCGCCTACAATACTTACCGCGAGCATGTGCGCACCGACTTGAATTTTAACCAGGTTGCCGCCCTTACCCTTTTTGCCAGCGAGCGCCTGGAAGCGGACGCGATTGAAAGCTATTCACTGCAGGGGAAATATTTTCCCGGTAAAAAAGAGGGCATTTACTACCTTGAAATCGACGAAGCAGATAAAGCGGAAATGATCTACAGGTTGACAGGAGGACAGGGATTTGAACAGTAAGGCAAAACTGCCGGCAGGCAGCAGGTGCCTGGTGACCGGGGCGGCCGGTTTTATCGGATCGCACCTTTCCCGCCGGCTTTTAAATGACGGCTGCAGGGTGACCGGGGTGGATTGTTTTACCGACTATTACGACCCAGCGATCAAAGAGGCCAATATCGAAGGTTTAAGCAAACACCCTGATTTTGAGCTGATCGAGGCAGATTTAAGCGATATAGAAGACCACTGGTTTCAGGGGGTAAACTGGGTTTTCCACCAGGCGGCCCAGGCCGGGGTGCGGGCCAGCTGGGGCAAAGAATTTGCCCACTATACCGGCCATAACGTGCTTGCTACCCAGCGGCTTTTAGAGTGGGCCCGCCATAATAACCTGGAGCGGTTTGTTTATGCGTCCTCTTCGTCGGTTTACGGCAATACGGGTAAACTGCCCATGCATGAAGAAGACCTGCCCCGGCCCCTTTCACCATACGGGGTAACCAAGCTGGCAGCGGAACACCTGTGCGGCCTGTACGCGCAAAATTTCGGCGTGCCCACGGTCAGCCTCCGCTATTTTACCGTTTACGGCCCGGCCCAGCGGCCGGACATGGCCTTTCACCGGTTTATCCGCTCGATTTTAAACGGTAAAGCGCTGGTAATTTACGGAAACGGAGAGCAGACCAGGGACTTTACCTTTATAGATGATATCGTGGAGGCCAATATTTTGGCGGCGGTGAAAACCACACCGGGTGGCCGGGTTTACAACCTCGGCGGCGGCAGCCGCATTTCGGTTAACGGGGTTTTAGAGCTGTTAAAAGAACTATCCGGTCGTGCAGTCGAGGTTCGTTACGAACCGGTGCAGGCCGGCGATCCGCCCCATACTTACGCCGATACTTCCAGGGCCCGGGAGGAGCTCGGGTTTGTCCCGCAAACAAGCTTAAAAGAAGGGCTTGGTTTGATGTTAGATTTTTTTAAACAGCCGGGTTGCTAATAACAAGAAAAGATCTGAGCAGGCTGGATTATAAGGTGTTTTCAGGATAGTGAGTCTTAGACAGCGGTATTAATCTTGTCGCCGGAAGTGGCTGCGGGTGAAATAGATTACGGTGGCTGTCCCTAAAACGGCGAAAATGAAAAAGGTAAGGCTTAGCTGTTCGGGTAAAAGAACCCGGGTGGAGCCGATGATCAAGCCGGCGAGCAAAAAAGAACTGGCCACTTTGTAGCGCCGGTAGAGGGCCGACAAAAGGCGGGCCAGGCCGAAGAGGCCGATCAAAAAACCGGCGGAAAAAAAGGTCAGCTTAAGCAGCTGCCAGTGGCTTAAAGCATGGATCACTTCATCATAAATGCTTAAGATGATCAGCACCGCGCTGCCTGATACGCCCGGCAGGAGCATGGTGGCGCTCGAAAGGGTCCCCCCGATCAGGAAGCGGAAAAAGCCGATTTCAGGCAGGACAGCAAAAGTGCGGTTCGGATCGGCGACGAAAAACCAGGTCAGGACAAAGCCGGCAATCCCGAGCAGGAATGGCCAGGGGCTTAAGTTTTGCCGCTCAGGCTTGACAATTACCGAGGGGACCGAACCGAGGAGCATGCCGAATAAAAATGAGATGATTACAATCCCGTAGTGTTCGAGCAGGTAGTTGATTGTAAAAGCGCCGGCGAAGATCCCGGCCCCCACACCTGCAAAAACGGGCAGGTAGGCTTTGAGTTTGACCGCGGCCAGGTCGTCGATAAAGCGGCGGTAAAAGCCTAAAATGATGATTACCGTCCCGGCGCTTAAGCCGGGCAGAATCATTGATATTCCGATAAAGGCTCCCTGCAGCAGTTTTTTGATCACGGGCGGCTCCCTTGAAATGGAAGTTTAAGCTAGCTTTTATAGTCTTTTCGCCAGAGGCGGGGCCGGTTCCTTTTTTAAATGGTGGGTTTAAGCGAAAGCAACCCGAACTTTATGGTAGCCCTGCCGGAGCTGATTGTTAATGAAGGAGTGTGCTAACCGGTGACAGAAGAAATTAAAGTAGTTAAATACGACCAGGAAATTACCGAGATCGGGGTGATTGCCGATACCCATATTCCGACCAGGGGACGCTATCTTCCGCCAAAAGTATTTGAGCTTTTTGACGGAGTGCAGCTGATTCTCCATGCCGGTGACCTGGTTGATGAAAAGATAATGGTCGAACTGCAGGCTTTAGCCCCGGTGGAGGCGGTAGCCGGCAACATGGACCCGGGCGACTTACAAACCAGGCTGGGGCGGATCAAGCTGGTGCAGTTAAAGGAGCTTTCCATAGGCCTTTTGCATGGTGATTTAAGCGGTAGAAAGATTAACCCCGACCAGGTTTTAAAAGTATTCGAACCCAACCGGCCAAAGGCGGTGGTTTTCGGTCACCTGCATGAACCGGTTTCGCAAATGCACAGGGAGACGCTTTTTTTCAACCCGGGTTCGGCGACCGATCCGCGCCGCAGGCAGCCCAGCTGCGGGCGCCTGAAAATTTTAAACGGTGAAGTCAAAGGTGAGATATTTTACCTGGATTAGCAAAGGAGGTGGCAAAATGGAAGAGGAAAAAAAGAAAACTCTGCAGGACAGGATCAAGGGGGAAGCCAGGGACGACCGGCTGCCCTGCGGCAAGGCTTTTCAGATTGCTTCCGAGGTGGGGGCTTCCACCGCGGAGGTGGGCGAGACCTGCAATGAAATGGGGGTTAAGATTGTAAACTGCCAGCTGGGCTGCTTCTAAACGGGCTGCTTACTGAACAGTTAGCGGTACTAATTAATTAAAATTAAGGGAATTGGCGGGTTTTTTCGATCTATTTGAGTGAAATATTGAGAAATAAGGTGTAATAAGAAGATATTACGAGATAATACCCAACTGTTACCTCTAAATGCAGTGACAGGCCTGATAAAGCCTGTCATTTTATTTGCTCACTTCAGGGCGATCCAGTATTATTATTTACGTAATCATTAGCACTCACTTATAGAGAGTGCTGCTAAGGATAAAAAATGCATAAAGGAGGCAGGTTATATGAACCTTAAACCACTAGCAGACAGGGTTGTTGTCAAAGTTTTGGAAGCTGAAGAAAAAACTGAAAGCGGCATTGTCCTGCCGGACAAAGCCAAAGAGAAACCACAGGAAGGGGAAGTTAAGGCTGTCGGGCCGGGGAAAATTTTAGACAACGGTTCCAGGCAGGAAATGGAAGTGAAAGTTGGCGATAAGGTTATTTTCTCTCGTTTCGCCGGAACTGATGTTAAAGTAGGCGGCGATGAGTACCTGATTTTGCGGCAGGATGATATCCTGGCAATAGAAGGTTAGGCTATTTATAAGTTTAACTCGCAGCAAGCTTTAAAAGAAACTAAAAATGAAGAGACGCAATCATAGCGAAGGAGGTTTTAAAATATGGCAAAACAGATTATTTTTCACGATGAAGCCCGCCGTGCTTTGGAGAGAGGTGTAAACCAGTTAGCCGATATTGTTACCGTTACTCTCGGGCCGAAAGGGCGTAACGTTGTTCTGGACAAGAAGTTTGGTTCTCCACAAATTACCAATGACGGGGTAACCATTGCCCGCGAAATAGAATTGGATGATCCTTACGAAAACATGGGAGCGCAGCTGGTTAAAGAGGTGGCTACCAAGACCAACGATATCGCCGGTGACGGGACCACCACCGCAACCCTGCTGGCTCAAGCAATTATCCGTGACGGTTTAAGGAATATTGCCGCCGGCGCAAACCCGATGATCATGAGGCGCGGCATTGAAAAAGCGGTTGAAGTGGCCGTTAAAGAACTGGAAAATATGAGCAAGCCGATTGAAACCAAGGAGGATATTTCCCAGGTTGCTTCGATTTCCGCAGATGATGAAACTATCGGTGAATTGATTGCCGAAGCGATGGAAAAAGTGGGTAAAGACGGCGTAATTACCGTTGAGGAATCAAAAGGTTTCACCACCGACCTGAAGGTAGTCGAAGGGATGCAGTTCGACCGCGG
>PUKR01000133.1 GCA_003552365.1 Syntrophomonadaceae bacterium | reverse complement strand
TTTGTGTGCCCACCACGGCAGGAACTGGCAGTGAAGCTACCCAGTTTACCATCATTACAGACCCGGTAAAAGACGAAAAAATGTTGATCGGCAGCCCCCACTTGATGCCGGATATTGCTGTGGTAGACCCCGAATTAACCCTGACCATGCCCAGGGGGCTTACCGCGGCTACCGGGATAGATTCCCTGACCCATGCGATAGAAGCTTATGTATCAGTCAAGGCTCAACCGATGAGCGATATGTATGCCCTGTCTGCCGTGGAACTGATTGCCGGCAACCTCAGGCAGGCCTGGGCTAACGGCAGTAACCTTGAAGCAAGGTCAAAAACCATGCTGGGAGCGCTTTACGGCGGGATTGCTTTTAGCAACTCCTCTGTGGCTTTGGTCCACGGCATGTCCCGCCCCATAGGAGCCAACTTCCATGTAGCACATGGCGATTCGAATGCCGCCCTTTTAGATGTGGTAATGGAATTCAGCCTGATTGGAAACCCCTCCCGCTACGCCCGGCTTGCTGAGACTATGGGAGAACCCGTAGACGGCTTAAATACACTTGAAAAAGCCGAAGCCGGGGTTGCCGCGGTGAAAAGACTTGTGAGGGATGTTAAAATTCCCTCGCTCAAGGAATTGGGAGTGGAAAAAGACAAGCTTAAAGAGCTTCTTCCGAAAATGGCTGATGAAGCTATAGCCAGCGGAAGCCCGGGCAACAACCCGCGTCAGGCTACCCGGGATGAAATAATGGATCTTTACATGGTAGCTTACAAAAGAGGCGGGTAAATCTCGGGTAAGCATAAATAATATTAACAGCGCCTGCCGTTGCAACGGCAGGCGCTATATTTTTAAAAACTTTTGAGACAGGGGGACGGGGGTGTTGACAACTTTTGAGACAGGGGGACGGGGTACCTGACAACTTTTTGCCGGCAAAACCTGGCTGCTTTACCAAGGAATTATGCTAAGGTTAAGTTTTAATCACGCGCATGGATTTAGTAGATGACTTATCCAGGGGTTATGTTCGATATCTATTATAGCCGTGATTTGTTATAATAAATGTAATCCAGTTAAATATTTAATTTGGCATTGAATTAAGTAATCTTGATTTAAAGAGGTTGTATGCCGGGTTTTTAATGATACGGAGCATTATAGGGGAGGAATAATGTATGAGCGAAAAAGTTTTGGTTATAGATGATGATGAGCATGTATGTGAAATGGTTCGCATTGCCCTGGAGGCTGAAGGGTTTCAAGTTGAGGTTGTTCTTGATGGGAAGAATGGGTTGGAAAAAGTGCTTGAAAACGAGTATGCAGTGATCTTACTGGATATTATGCTTCCAGAGATAGATGGGTGGGAAATTTGTCGTCAAATCAGGGGCAGCCATGTTAAAAGTGTGCCGGTGATAATGCTGACTGCCCGGGGAGAAGAAGTCGACCGGGTTCTGGGGCTGGAATTGGGCGCTGACGATTATATAACCAAACCTTTTAGCCCAAGGGAAATGGTTGCCCGGGTAAAAGCTCTAATAAGACGTTTCGACAATTATAATGTTACTTCTGAAAAACTGGAGTATGGAAACCTGGTATTGGATTTGCACAGTTACGCTGCCCGTGTTGGCGAGAACGATCTTGACTTAACTCCCAAGGAATTTGAGCTGCTCAGCCTAATGGTCCGTCATGCCGGCAAACCTTTTAACCGGGAAGAATTATTAAAATCGGTATGGGGTTTTGATGATCCGGCTGGCAGCACTCGAACTGTTGATGAACATATTAAACGGGTTCGCAATAAAATAGCCCGCTATGATCAAAAATTTACCTACATTCAGACAATGTGGGGGATTGGTTATAAGTTTGAGGTGAAAGAATATGATTAGGTTTTTTAATAAACCAAGGAGCCTTTTTGGCAAATTAATTTTTTCGCACTTAATAGTGGTTGCCTTGAGCATGATTGCAATCGGGATTTTTCTTAGCTACATGATTGAAAATTACTTTATTACTACCCGGGAGTGGGAAGTTACCGGGCATGCCCGGGATGCAGCTTACCTGATTGGAGAAGATCTTAAAAAGAATGATTTGGACGAGGTTGAAAAAACAGCAGAAACTCTCGCCTACTCGCTTGACGCAAAGATTCGGGTCCTCGATGCAAACCATATCATTCAGTTCACCATAGATCCGGATGCTGAAGATGATGAATCTGGCCGGGAACAAAGTGAAGAGGTAGGGCTTGAAGAACGTGAAATTGAACATGTATTTCAGGGAAATATGTTAACAAAAAAGGTTTATGGTCCTGTGCTGCAAAGGCTTTTAGTTGCCGCTCCCGTTTTAGAAGAGGAAATTGAGGAAGAAGACCCCGGTGGGGTGAACGAAAATGAGGGAGAAGAACCCCAGGTTATCGGTGCTGTTACTTTAAGCGTTCCTTTGCGCGGAGTGGAAGAAACCCTGGCCTATATAAGCCAATTAATGCTATATTCTGGTGGAATAGGAGTGGCTATAGCAACTGTATTGGCCTTTTCTTTGTCTAAGACATTAACCAGGCCTTTGCAGAAGATTAACCGCGCTGCTTTGGACATGGCTGCCGGCAACTTTAAAAGTAAAATTGAAGAAGAATCGGATGATGAAATAGGCGGAGTTGTAAAAACATTTAACTATTCTGTAGAGCAGGTAGAAAAATATTTAGAAGAACAAAAAAGGCTGGAGATGCTTCGTCGAAACCTGGTAGCCAATGTATCCCATGAATTAAAAGCACCGCTAGCTTCGGTGCGCGGTTTTTCTGAGCTTATGCTGGATGGCTTTATTGATGAGGACGAAAAGAAAAAGTATTTAAAAGTTATTTTAGATAACTCTGTTCACCTGAGCCGCCTGGTTGATGATTTATTAACCCTTTCTCACCTGGAAAGCGGACAGTTGTCGCTGGAAAAACAGGAAATATCGGTCAATGATTTAGCTGCCTGGAGCTTTGACAGTGTTTCTCCTCGTGGCGAGGCTAAAGGAATAAACCTGAAGCTGGACCTGGAACCGGAATTGCCGGCCTTGTATGGAGATCGACACCGTCTGCATGAAGTGCTGGTTAACCTGTTGAACAATGCAATAGAATACACGCCACCTGATGGTGAAGTTTTCCTTAGAGGCAAGCACTACCAGGGCCAGGTTATCTTTGAAGTTGAAGATACAGGGTGCGGCATTCCTGAAGAGGAGTTGCCTTATATCTTTGAACGTTTTTATAAAGTAGATAAATCCAGGCGTCGAAACGCCCAGGGTTCCGGCCTTGGGCTGGCCATAACCAAGCACCTGGTTGAGCTTCACGGCGGTAATATTGAAGTGGAAAGCAAGGTAGGTAAAGGCAGTACCTTCAGGGTATCATTACCCGGATAGTGTCTTTTGAATTAAAGATAGCTAATGAAAAAGGTGAAAAATATCACAAATTTTAAGTTATTTCTAAGCCTTGCAGTATTTTGGATTGGTACCGTTTTCTTGCGGGCAATCGAAAAATTTTGCTGCGGGCTTTATTGGGCTGCCCTCGAAAGATGTCATCTATGGCCAAGGCTCCTGCAGCTTGCTTCTATGTATGCCGATAAGCAATTACTATTGCTTTGTTGGTCACTGCTGCCGCTTTATTGTTATAGTAAGCTCCAAATACAAAAGATTTAGCAGAAACATTTTTAATTGGCCTTGACAATAAAAAATTCTTTATTTTATAATATAAACAACGAATATGACACATGGCTCAGGTTTTAGTTTTTGATATTCGGGAGGGTTTTAAATTGCCATATGCTAAGTGTGGTGATGTGAACCTGTACTATGAATCCCATGGAGAAGGGGATCCCCTGCTTTTAATTGAGGGGCTGGGGTATGCTACCTGGATGTGGTTTAAGCAAATTCCTGAATTGGCCGAGCATTTCCGGGTAATTGTTTTTGACAACCGGGGCGTGGGTTATAGTGATAAGCCTGATTATCCTTATACCATTCAAATGATGGCCAATGATGCGGCAGCCTTATTGAAGTTTCTTGGGCTGGAGGAATCCCACATACTTGGGGTTTCCATGGGCGGAATGATTGCTCAGCGGTTTGCCCGTGATTATCCCGGGCTTGTTGATAAGTTAATACTCTGTTGCACTTCTCACGGAGGCCCCAACAGTATTCCCGCACCACCTGAAACCATAAGAGCGATGACTGAAATTGAAGGGCTTTCAGCTGAGCAGGCTCTGTGCCAGGCTATGGCGGTGGCCTTTTCAAAGCAGTACCTGGAATCAAACAGAGAAGAGTTTGATAAAATAATCAGGTGGCGCTTAAATAATCCTACTCCTCAATATTCCTGGCAGCATCAATTTAATGCTGTCTTAAACTTTAATTCCGAAGATTGGGTGAATTATATAGATAAACCGACATTGATAGTTACCGGAAGTGATGACCGGGTTATTCCACCTCAGAATTCTGAAATGCTGCACCAAAAAATTGACGGGTCTGAACTTATTAAACTGGAAAATGGAGGGCATCTATTTTTCATGGAAAAACCGGGTGAGTTTAATAAACAAGTGATTGATTTTCTTAAAGGGTAATTAAAGTTTTAGGGGGTAGATGAGATGTTAAACGACTGGCCGGTTAAACGCAGGCATTTTACGCCTGATAAAACTGCCCTTGTAGATGCCTCCACTGGGAACAGGTTGAATTACCGGGAGTTTGAAGAAAAAGTATCATCCCTGGCCAGTTATTTGCAGCAGTACAGCTTGAGTAGAGGTGACCGGGTGGCTGTACTCGGCTATAACAGTATATTCTATCTAACCTTATTATACGCCCTCCCCCGTCTCGGCGCCGTTTTGGTTCCCTTAAACTTCAGGCTTTCTCCAAAGGAATTAGCCGGAATCATAGAAGATTCGTCTCCAAAGCTGCTTTTTTATGATTCAGAGCTAGAACAACTTGCCAGTAGCGCTGTTACTTCAGTCGAAAACTTGAACCTTGTAGAAATCGAAGCTGCTGAAAAAAACCTGGATAAGTTTTCTATTTCCCGTAATTTTTCATTTCGAGAAAAATTAAGCCACCTGGCCCTGGAGGATCCCTGGATGATTCTTTATACGGGGGGCACAACCGGCTTGCCTAAAGGAGCAATATTGTCTTACCGGATGGTGACCTGGAATGCGGTTAATACAATTATCAGCTGGGGATTAAAGCCTGACGACCTGGTTTTAATGCCGATGCCTTTTTTCCATACCGGAGGACTAAATGTCTTATCGAACCCGCTTTTTTACCTGGGCGGGACTATAGTGGTAATGAAGTCTTTTGAGCCCGAATTTTATTTTGAAGTACTGGAGCGTGAAAAAGCAACGATCATTTTCCTGGTGCCAACCATGTTCCAGATGCTAGCTGAAAATGTAAAATTCAACGAAACAGATTTAACTTCGGTTAGATTTTGTATCAGCGGGGGCAGTCCCTGTCCGGAAAGCCTCTATCACCGTTACTGGGAAAGGGGTTTGGTTTTCAAGCAAGGTTATGGGCTAACCGAGGTAGGTCCAAACTGTTTTGCGCTTGACGACCAGAAAATAAAGGAGAAAATAGGTTCTGTCGGCAAACCTGTATTTCATGGGACTGCTGCACTGGTTGACGACCAGGGGCAGGAAGTTTCACCCGGAGAAGTGGGGGAGTTAATTATGAGTGGGCCCCATGTATTTTCGGGTTACTGGAACAACCGTGAAGCAACTGAAAAAGCTTTTGGCAACGGGTGGTTTCGTACAGGGGACCTGGCCCGCTGTGACCGGGATGGTTTTTTCTATATCGTAGACCGGAAGAAAGATATGTTCATTAGCGGAGGCGAGAATGTTTTTCCGGTAGAAATTGAAAATGTGCTTTACCGGCATCCCGCTGTTGCTGAAGCGGCGGTAGTGGGAATTTCCCATCCCCGGTGGGGTGAAGTAGGCAGGGCTTACGTTTCATTCTATGATGGATTTTCGGCAACTGAAGATGAACTGATCGAGTTTTGCCGGAAAAACCTGGCCAAATACAAAGTGCCGAAAGAGGTGGTGGTTAAGAACAGTTTACCAAAATCGCCTGCAGGAAAAATTCTTAAGCGCAGTTTAATTTGAGAAGGGTGTAGTTATTGTTAAGGGTAAGAAAGTTATTGCAGTAAACTTCTTCTGTTCTTCTGGAAAACCAAATATCTTCAAGCTACAATTACAAGTTAATAAAATCTCAACTATATTTAACCTTACAGGTTTACGCTTTATTTCAATTTAATAGAATATTTTGCAACCAGTGAGTTAAAGGTTAGTTAAGAAGAAACTGTTCCATTGTAATGTAAAGCCCCGGTTTAGTTGTAAGATCTATCAACAATTAAAGGGGGGGAGGATGTTTAACAGCTTTGGATTTAAGTTGCAAGCTCAATTTCAATTTAAAAAAGAGTTTCTGATCAACAACTATAACAAGGCCGTAGATTAAGTTTCCTGAAATGATAACACTGTTCGCCTGAGTTTTCTTTTCAGGTCTGCCGGGGCTAGTGAAAACAGGCTGAGCAGTCATAAAAACGATTTTTTAAAGGAGGTCACTCAAATGCATGGCAAGTTTGCTTACTTGTTAATGGCTTTGTTGTTAATTGGGAGTTTATTTATTGCAACAGGCTGTGAAGAACCGGTAGATGAAGAGGTGGATGATGACCCTGAATTGGATACTGTCAAAATTGGTATTCTGACGGATCAGTCCGGTGTGCTTGCCTCTTATGGCGAACAACAGACCCGGGGGCTGGAACTCGGGTTTGAATACGCCACCGATGGCACCATGGAAGTTTTAGGAGGAGACATCGAATTAATTTTTGAAGACGATGGAAGCGATCCTTCTATGGGTTTAACAGCCGCTCGCAGGCTGATCGAGGAAGAGGAAGTTGATATCCTGCAGGGCTCCCCCAACACCGCGGTTGCCCTTGCAGTAATGGAAGAGGTAGCGGCATATGAAGTGCCCTTTATTGTCGATCCTGCCGCCGGCGACAGTATAACCGGCGAAAACTGGAACCGTTATACTTTCCGCACCGGTTCAAGCACTTCCCAGGATGCTGCGGCAGGAGCAATGTATGCCGTTGAATATCTTGCAGAAGAATTGGATAAAGATCCTTCAGAACTGGTATTTGCCAACCTGGCTCCGGATTATGCCTGGGGTTATGAAAGTGCCGACGCCTGGCGATATCAAATAGAAGAAACCGGAGCAGAAGTTTTGGATGATGTATTGCCACCGCATGATGAAGTGGATTTTGCTCCCTACCTGACCACTGTTTTAGAGAAAGAGCCGCACGGGTTAGTGGTTTCCTGGTCTGGTGATGGTGCTGTCAGGTTGTTTGATCAAATTGACGATTTTGGTTTATATGAAGACATGCTAGTAACCGGCGGAGTTGGCGACATGCATTCCCTTCGGGCTATGGGTGACGATGCCGTCGGATTTACCGGGATGATGAAATACAATCCTCGCCTTCCCGAAAACGAAGTAAATGACTGGTTTTGGGACAGGCACCTGGAAGAGTATGACGAAGATCCAGATCTTTTTACCTCCGGTGGATTTGCCGCTGCTTCGGCTATTGTAACTGCAATTGAAAAGGCCGAATCGACCGACACCGAAGCTTTGATTGAGACAATGCGTGGCATGAGCTTTGAGACTCCGAAGGATGTAATGACATTCAGGGAAGAAGATCACCAGGCTCTGCAGGAAATGTATATCGTTGAACTGGTTGAAGATGAAGATGTAGATTACCCGGTTCCGGAATTGATCGAAACCATTTCTCCTGAAGATTCTGCTCCTCCGGTAATGGTCCCCGAGGATGCAGAAAGATAAACTGTAAGTTTTTAAGCATCCCTTCTCCGCCAGTTATACAGACCTGGTGGGGAAGGGATGCCGGCAAAAATAATTAGAGTCGGGGGATAACACAATGAACAGTGAATATATTTTGGAGACCAGGCAGCTGGATAAATATTTTGGCGGGCTTCAGGCTTTAAATAAGGTTGATTTAACTGTGAAAAGTGGACAGCTGGTTTCGGTAATCGGTCCTAACGGGGCAGGCAAGACTACTCTATTTAATGTGATTAGCGGAAACTTCCATCCCGATGGTGGAAGTGTATATTTTAACGGGAAAGATATTAGCCGTTTGTCCTCCAGCCGTTTGTCGCAAATGGGCCTGGCCCGTTCATTTCAGATTACAAACATATTTGACAATTTAACTGTTGAAGAAAATCTTCGCCTGGCCGTTCAATCCAGGGGTGCCTCAAGTTTTAAGATGTTAACCCACTACCTGAGTTATTCGGATTACATTGATAAAGCCAGTGAAATATCAAGAGTGATTGGCCTGGAAGGCAAGGAAAAGATGATAGCTAAATTCCTGCCTCACGGGGACAAGCGGAAACTGGAGCTGGGACTGGTTTTAGCCCTTGAACCGGAATTACTGCTTTTAGATGAACCAACCTCAGGCCTTTCCATTGAGGAGATTCCCTCCATATTAGAAGTGATTCAACGAGTCAAGGAGGATAAAAACAAAACCTTAATCCTGGTTGAACACAAAATGGATATAGTAATGAAAATCTCAGATTATATCTACGTATTACATCATGGCACTATTATTGCCGAAGGAGCCCCGCTGGAAATCAGTGAGAACGAACAGGTGCAGGAAGCTTACCTGGGAGGTGCGGTATGAAAAACCTGCTTGAATTAGAAAATGTACATACCTATATCGGCCAGTACCATATTTTACAGGGAATTTCCATGGAGGTACCTGAAGGCGCGGTGACAGTAATTTTGGGGCGCAACGGGGCCGGTAAAACCACGACCCTGGAAACAATTTTAGGAATTAAACCCCCTTCGAAAGGTACTGTCAGATTTAAAGGCGAAGATATTCATAAACTTTCACTGCACAATATTGTAAAGAAAGGTATTGGCTATGTGCCCGAAGACAAGCGTTTATTTGGTACGCTGACCGTAGAAGAGAATCTCCGCCTGGCAGAGAGAAACAAGCAGGATTTTCACCGGGAAAGGCGCGAGCTTATCTGGGATTTGTTTCCTGACTTGAAAAGAGCCTGGAAGCGTCCGGCTTCCACATTAAGCGGAGGACAACAGCAAATGCTGTCTATTGCCCGGGCGATGATAAATGACAACAGCATAATGTTAATTGATGAACCAAGTATGGGGCTTGCTCCTAAACTGGTCCAGGAGGTCATGTCCGCTGTTGAGCAGATGAAGGGATTGACCACTGTATTAATGGTTGAGCAAAACTTGAAAGTGGCAGAAAGTGTTGCCGATCGGTGTTATATCTTGGATAATGGCATGATTGTCTACAGCGGTGATATCAAAGAGCTGGTTAAGGATGAGGAGTTGCAGAATAATTATCTTGGAGTGACAGTCTAAGTGTATTTAAGTAATGAACCAACAAACATCTTTAGAAAGTGCGGTGTTTAGTATGAGTTTGCCTCTTTTTATGAGCCTATCACTAAACGGATTATCGCTGGCAATGCTTTATTTTTTGATAGCAGCCGGATTTTCCTTGATTTTTGGGCTGATGAGTGTTCTTAACCTGGCCCATGCTTCGTTTTTCCTCTGGGGTGCTTACAGCGGACTGGCTATATTCACAACTACCGGGAATTTTACCCTGGCTGTTATAGGGGCGACCATAGTCGGGGTAATTATGGGTTTGCTGGTGGAGTACCTCACCCTGCGCCCTTTATATGGCAATCACCTGTTTCAAATATTAATGACCCTTGGCTTGTTGTTGGTTTTTGAAGAACTGGTCAAGTTAATTTGGGGCACCACCATCCTGGGTTTTCCCCGTCCTGAAATATTAACCGGGTCATTGGTAATACTGGGTCGCTATTTTCCTGTTTACCGGCTTTTTATCATTATTGCGGGGATTGTGGTTTTTATTGCAGTTTATTTAATCTTAAATCGAACCAAGATCGGGATTACAGTAAGGGCCGGTGTAGAGGATGAGGGGATGGTTCAGGCCCTGGGCATAGATATTCGCAAGGTCTTTTCAGGGGTTTTTGGCCTTGGTGCGGGACTGGCTGCACTCGGAGGGGTTATCGGCGCCCCTTTCCTGGGAGTATACCCGGAGTTAGGTTTTGAAATGCTGGTTCCGGCCCTGATTGTGGTTATTATCGGCGGATTGGGAAGCTTTCATGGATCCTTTGTCGGGGCGGTTATTATCGGGCTATCCCAGTCTTTCGGAGGCTATTTTATACCCGAATTTGCGCTGGCCATTAATGTTGCCTTACTGGCTATAGTGCTGCTAATTAAACCGACAGGCCTGTTTGGAATAGAAGGGGGGCATTAATAATGGCAATGAATCAAGTTAACCTGGAAGAAAAGATGACGGGGATACCTGCTGCATTATGGAGATATAAATATGGTTTGATCCTTTTGGTCCTGTTTTTGATCTACCCCCTGGTTACTCCATCGATATATCATCTTTCCCTGTTAATTGAAGTATTTATCTTTACAGTATTTGCGATCAGTTATAACCTGATGCTTGGTTATACCGGGATCATATCTTTAGGGCACGCCCTGTTTTTTGGGATGGGCGGGTATGTAGGGGGTCTGCTTATGGTAGAAGCGGATTATCCCTTTTTGTTGATTATCCCAATTATTGTCCTAATAGCTATAGCGCTCAGTGTTATTATCGGCTTTCTCACTTTGAGAGTGAGGGCAATATTTTTTGCCATGGTAACCATGGCCATAGCAACCTTTTTCTGGATTGTTGCCCAGCGGTGGACCGATATGACCGGTGGCGATGATGGAATGGGAGGAATAATCCCCCCCGATTTACTTTTGCCCCGGGAAAATTACTATTATTTCACCCTCATTTTTATGGTTTTAGCTTACCTGTTTTTTATCCGCTTTGTTAATTCACCGACCGGACGGATCCTGGAAGCAATCAGGGAAAATGAAGAACGAACCAGGCACCTAGGCTATAACGTATTAAATTTTAAGATTATAGTAATAGTCATAGCCGGCATTATGGCTACATTGTCCGGCTTTTTCTATACTTTATCGATGCGATTTTTACATCCCTCTTACCTCGATGTGGACACTACCCTTGATGCCTTATTGATGACGGTTATTGGCGGAATGGGAACCATTACCGGACCATTTATCGGGGCAGTGGTGGTAAAACCGCTGGAGCATGTCATGAGCACCTATACTGAGCACTGGTTGCTTATTTTCGGTATTATCTACGTGCTGATTGTATTATTCCTGCCTAAAGGATTAGTCCCCAGCTTGAAAGATCAAGCTGACCGCTTAAGGCTTCTGGGTAGAAAACTTCTGAGTAAAAACTAGCTAGCTAAATATTAAACCACAGCAAATAAAGGAGTTGGTGCTCAAATGAGCGAAGATAAAATAGGAATAATGAGCCTGGGTGTTTACAGGCCTTCCCGGGTGATGAAAAGTGATGAGATCAGCAAACTGGCAGATATCCCGGAAGAAGTTATCTGGGAAAAGTTTGGGTTAAAAGAAAAAAGTGTTTCAGAGCCGGAAGAACATGTTTCCCAGATGGCGGTATGTGCTTGCCGGCAGGCATTGCAGGGGATAGATCCTGCAGAAATAGATCTGGTCATATATTACGGCAGTGAGTACAAGGACCGTTATGTATGGCCGGTTGGGCCGGTTATTAAAAAAGAGCTGGGTTTAAAAAACGCCTATACATTTGAAGTTATGGCCCTTTGTGCTACCGGGGCTATAGCTCTTGATGTAGCCCGCAGTATGCTGTTAAGCAACCCTGATTACCGGCGGGTGTTACTGGTGGCTGCAAGCAAGGAAGCAGACTTAATTGATTATTCCAGGAGAGATACCCGTTTTATGATTAATTTTGCCGATGGAGCCGCGGCCTGTGTTTTAGGTAAGGGAGCGAAAAATGAACTGCTGGCTTCTTCGGCTATAACTGACGGGACGTTTGCCTGGGATGTTTATGTTCCGGCAGGAGGATCGATGATGCGGCCGCCCCGCAAAGAAGTAAGGGAGGAAGATTTTTACCTTGATGCACCTGATTTTGAGCGAATGAAAACCGATCTTGACCAGGTGACCCTGGATAATTTTTTACAGGTAATCAGGGAGGCAGTGAAAAAGGGTGGTGGATCAATTGAAAAGATAGACTTCCTGGGCATCACTCATATGAAACCCTCGTTTTACCAGGCCATCCTGGAAAACTTCGGTTTGGATTGGGAAAACACGATATATTTGGACCACTGGGGACATGTGCAGGCTGCCGACCAGTTAATTATCCTTAAAGAAGCGCTTGAAAAAAACAGGTTAAAAGAAGGTGACCTGGTTGTTTTAGCCGGGGCAGGAACCGGGTACACATGGAGCGCCGCCTCACTGCGTTGGGGCAGCCTGGGTTAAACTAACGAAACCTTTAAATGGAGGGATTACTGTAAATGTATAGCTATAACTGGGCCCCAACTCTCGATACTGTTGGTTCAAGGGCATTGTTGTACCCGCACAGAGAAGTTGCAGAAGATGTGGTTACAGGTGAAAGATATACCTATGCAGATTTAAACCGCTGTGCCAATGCCATGGCCAACTACTTTAGGGAAAAGCTGCAGTTAAGTCCCGGCGAACGGGTCGCTCTGCTTTCCCGTAATTCAATAGAATGCCTGGTTTGCTTTTTTGCCGTGCAGAAAGCAGGTCTGGTCCTGGTGCCCTTGAACTGGCGGCTTTCTGCCAGGGAATTGTTAGAACAGTTAAACCAGACTGAACCCCGGGCTTTAATTTATGATGTGCACTTTAAGGCCCAGGTGGAGGAAGTGAGCCGGGATTACAGGTTTAAAGAAGCCATTTATTGGACCGAAGACAAGCAAGCGGCTGCCGATTCTCCGGGGCTTGCCCTGGAAAGCTTATATGAGCGGGCCAGTTCTGTTTACAAATCCTACCCCCAGGTTGATTTTGACGATCCCTTGATGATTCTTTTTACGGGGGGTACAACCGGTCCACCAAAAGGGGCTGTTCTCAGTCACCGGACCGTTTTTTTCAATATGCTGTCAGAGGCTCTCTGCTGGGGGCTCGGTCCGGGGCAGTCAATACCGGTTGTCCTTCCTTTTTTCCACACCGGCGGGTGGAACTTGCTTACTCTTCCTTCAATTTTTGCGGGAGCGAAAATTGAAGTTTTCCGCGGGTTTGATCCGGAAAAGGTTTTAAAATTAGTAGAGAAAAAAAGATGCCGCACTATTTTTGCCGCTCCGACCATGTTTCAGGTCCTAAGCTCTCAAGAGGTTTGGAGTAAAACCGATTTAAGTTCACTGGAGTGGGTTATGTCCGGAGCTGCACCCTGCTCCAGGCAGATAATGGAACCTTACTGGGAAAGAGGCATACCTTTTGTCCAGGGTTACGGCATAACAGAGGGAGGTCCCAACAACTTGTTTGTGCCCTGGTATGAACTAAGCCAGGATCAAATCAAAGAAAAGTGGCCCTCTGTAGGCAAACCTTTCATTTACTGCTCCGCCCGGCTGGTCAATGATGAAGGTTTTGAAGTTGAACCAGGCGAGGAAGGAGAGTTGCTCTTAAGTGGGCCGGTTACATTTTCCGGGTACTGGAACCGGCCAAGGGAAACCGCGCAGACCCTGATCGATGGATGGGTGTATACCGGCGATATTGCCAGGCAGGATGAAGATGGCTATTTCTATATTGTAGACCGCAAAAAGGATATGTTTATAAGCGGGGGAGAAAACGTATTTCCCGTGGAAGTGGAAAATATTATTGTAGAGCACCCGTCCGTTAAAGACGCTGCAGTTATCGGGGTCCCGCACTCTAAGTGGGGAGAAGTTGGGAAAGCGTTTCTTATTAAGGAAGAGGGTAAAGATCTCAGCGAACAAGAATTAACAGAATACCTCCACCAGAGGTTGGCAAAATATAAAATTCCGGCCCAATATAAATTTGTGGATCATATTCCTAAAAGCCCGGTAGGAAAAGTTTTGAAGAAAGAACTAAGGGATCAATAAAAATCCGAATAATAAATAATTGTAAACAGCGATAAATCCTGATGGTATAATTGGATTAAAAGGTGGGTGGAATAATGCCGGAAGATCAGTATATCAAGGGAAACAGCGGTGAGGGGGTCAGTTTGCCCAAGACAAAACGCGGCGAAATAACTTTTGATCGCCTTTTAAAAGCTGCTGAAGAAGTTATTGGCGAGAAAGGGTATCACGATACCTCGATAAGCGCCATCACCGACCGAGCCGGAGTGGCTCAAGGGACGTTTTATCTATACTTCAGGAGTAAAAAAGATATTTTCCGTGAATTGATTTACTATATTCACTACGAATTGAGAGGCTATATCCGGGAGTATATTAAAAATATCGGTGATCGCAAAGAAGCTGAAGTTGAAGGGATTAAAGCATTTTATAAGTACTGCCTGGAGCATCCCCACCTTTATGATTTGATCCGGGAAGCGGAATTTGTTGATTTTGAAATTTTCAAGTGGCATTATTCGAACTTTGCCAGGGCTTATGTGAAAAAACTTGAAGAGGCAATGGAGGAAAAACAGATTAGAAATCTTGAACCGGAAATGCTGGCCTATTCATTAATCGGGCTTACCGTATTTACCGGTATGCGCTGGCCCTCCTGGGATAAGTGCTATCCTGCGGAAGAACAGCTGGCTGCTTTGAAGGAATTTATTGTGAAGGGGATTGACCCCGGCAACTAATAATGGAGGATACAATAAGATGGCGCTGGTTTCTTTGTTTGAACTGCTGGATCATGCCGACCGGGAAGGTTATGCGGTAGGGGCCTTTAACTGCAATAATATGGAAATAGTGCAGAGTATTATTACCGCTGCCGAAGCAGAAAGTTCGCCGGTAATAATTCAAGCCAGCCAGGGAGCAATTAAATATGCCGGGCTTAATTATATCATAGCCCTCGTCAGGCAGGCTGCTGAAGGAACTGCTGTGCCGGTTGTTTTGCATTTGGATCATGGCACCAGCTTTGACCAGGTGATGCAGTGCATCCGTTTCGGTTTTACCTCGGTTATGTACGACGGTTCTCAGCTCCCCCTGGAGGACAATATTGCTCAAACATGCAAAGTTTTGGAAATTGCCCGGGTTTTCGGGGTTTCTGTGGAAGCGGAACTGGGAAAAATTGGCGGCACTGAAGATGATATCAGTGTTAGCGAAAAGGATGCACTTTTAACCGATCCGGCAGAAGCGGAACATTTTGTCAGTGAAACCGGGGTTGACGCTCTTGCGGTGGCTGTGGGAACCGCACACGGGCTTTATAAGGGAGAACCGGAGATTGATTTTGAGCGCCTTGCGGAAATTAACCGCCTGGTTTCCTGCCCTTTAGTTTTACACGGGTCATCGGGAGTGCCCGAAAAAAGCATTAAAAAAGCGATTGAGCTGGGAGTCCGTAAATTCAACATAGATACCGATATCAGGGAAGTTTTTGTCGGTTCTATGCGCAAAGCGCTTACGAATAACCCCTCCGAGATAGATCCCCGGAAAATTCTCGGCCCGGCCCGGGAAGCAGCGGTTGAAGTGATTCGCGAAAAGATCAGGTTGTTTGGCTCAACAGGAAAGGCAAGATAAAAATTTTTTGTTCGGGAAGGATTTTATTTAAGTGTGTCGAATGAAAGTCATTGAAGAGCAAATAATTGAATATTTGTGCGGATGAACCCTGTGGGAGAGTTCCGTTCAGCGGACGCCGAAGGTGCAACCCACTATCCGGCCGGTAGTGGGGAAACTCTCAGGCTTCAGTACCATCGGGGGACGTAACTCTGGAGAGCTCTCGCTTTAAGCGGGACACCGACGGGGAAAGCCTTTAATTATAATAATTAAAGTGGCAATCTCTCAGGTATTTAGGACAGAGGAAAAAGCCGATAGGCTTTCTCTGTCCTTTTATTTTACCTGTTTTCGGGTTAAAAAATTTACATGAAAGGAGGTTATTAAGTAAGATGAGTGGAGCAAAAAAGACACCTTTTTATGAAAAACATGTAGCGTTAAATGGCAAAATTATTGACTACAACGGTTGGTTTTTACCGGTACAGTTTCCGCAAGGGCTGGTGGAGGAAGTGCATGATACCCGTAAGCGGGCAACAATTTTTGATGTTTCGCATATGGGAGAAATAATCGTTGAAGGCAAAGATGCAGAAGCTTACCTGCAAAAAATTCTAACTAACGATGTATCCAGGCTCAAGGACAATGCAATTATGTACAGCCCGGTTTGTTACCCTGACGGCGGTGTAGTCGATGATATCCTTATTTACCGTATTAACGGGAATAAATATTTCCTGGTAGTCAATGCGGCAAATACGGATAAAGATTATGAATGGTTTAAGGAGAATCAAGCCGGTGAAGTTGATTTAAAAAACCTTTCACCGCAATATGCCCAAATTGCCCTGCAGGGGCCGGAAAGCGAAGCTATTTTACAGCAGCTGACGGAAGTGGACCTTTCTCAAATTAAATTTTACCGATTCCAGGCTGATGTTGCGGTAGCCGGGGTGAACTGCCTGGTGTCAAGAACAGGTTATACCGGGGAAAATGGATTTGAAGTTTACTGTGAAAACGAGGGTGCCGTAGCTTTGTGGGATGCTGTATGGGAAGAAGGCCAGAAAAAAGAACTCCGCCCGGCCGGACTGGGGGCCAGGGATGTGCTTCGCCTGGAAGCTTCTCTTCCCCTTTACGGCCATGAACTAAGTAAAGATATCACCCCATTGCAGGCAGGTCTGCAGCGGTTTGTAGCGCTTGATAAGTCTGCAGCGTTTATCGGGCAGGAGGCTTTAAAGAAGCAGGAACAGGAAGGGTTGCCTAAAAAATTGTATGGATTGGAAATGCTCGAACGCGGAGTTCCGCGGGATAATTATCCGGTTAAATCGGGAGAACGGGAAATCGGCTGGATCAGCAGCGGTTCCTATTCACCAACACTTGATAAGTTTATAGCTATGGCTTTTCTCGAACCCGGGATAGCCGAGCAAGATCAGGAAGTAACGGTAGAAATTCGCAAACGATTCTACCGGGCTAAAACCACTAAACTTCCATTTTATAGGAGGGAAAAATAATGAAGTACAATGTCATTGATGGTTTGAAGTATACCAAGCAGCATGAATACGCCCGTCAGGAAGGCAATGTTGCTGTGGTCGGTTTAACTGATTATGCCCAGGATAAACTGGGGGAAATTGTTTTTGTTGAGCTGCCCGATGTCGGTGCTGCAGTTGAAGCGGGCAAGAGTGCAGCAGTAATCGAATCGGTTAAAGCAGTAGCCGATCTTTATGCCCCCGTCGACGGAACCGTAACCGAAGTAAATGAAACCCTGCTCGATCAGCCTGAAGTAATTAACCAGGATCCTTACGGTGAAGGATGGGTATTCAAAGTAGAGATTAAAGATGAAAGTCAGCTTGGGGAATTGATGGACAAGCCGGCTTATGAAGATTTCATTATCAAGGAAGAAGAGGAGGAATAAATTATGGGCGGTAAGCATTACCTCCCTCTGACCGATGAAGACCGGCGTGAAATGCTTTCTGCAATAGGTGTTGATACCATAGAAGATTTGTTCAGCGACATTCCCCGCGAAGTACGCCTGCAAAGAGAGCTTGATTTACCGCCGTCTTTATCGGAAACAGAGGCAGTCAAGCATTTAAGTTCGCTGGCCGCAAAAAATAAAAATCTGAATGATAACATCTCTTTCATGGGTGCCGGTGTTTATGATCATTTTATTCCTTCAGTGATCAAGCATATTACCGGGCGAAGCGAATTTTATACTTCCTATACACCCTACCAGGCTGAAATAAGCCAGGGTATCCTGCAGGCAATTTTTGAATATCAAACCCTGATTTGCCAGCTCACCGGTATGGATGTGGCCAATGCATCGATGTATGACGGTGGAACCGCTGTGGCAGAAGGGGCAATCATGGGCTGCGGGGCGACCCGCCGGTCCAGAGCGCTGGTGTCCAGGTCGGTAAGCCCGTTTTACCGGGCGGTACTCAGCAACTACTTTAACAGCCGCGGGTTGGAACTGGAGGAAATCCCTTTAAAAGATGGACATACTGATTTTGCCAGCCTGGAGAAGATGGTCGATGAATCTGTAGCATCTGTGATCTTACAAACTCCAAACTTTTTTGGGTTAGTTGAAGAAATGGATGGCGTAGCCGATGTTGTCCACAAACATAAAGCAGTTTTGGTTGTTTCTGCCGATCCCCTTTCACTGCCACTGCTCCAGTCGCCTGGTGATTACGGTGCTGATATAGTGGTTGGTGAAGGGCAAAGCCTCGGGGTGCCTCCGTCCTTTGGCGGTCCCCTGCTGGGGATTATGGCAGCCCGCAGCAGGTTTGTTCGCCAGTTACCCGGGCGAATTGCCGGTGAAACAGTGGATAGCGAAGGAAATCGCGGTTATGTGCTCACCCTGCAAACCAGGGAACAGCATATCAGGCGTGAAAAAGCCTCTTCCAACATATGTTCAAACGAGGCCCTTGTAGCCCTGGCTGCCGCAGTTTATATGGCTTCCATGGGACCGCAGGGAATGCGTGAGGTATCAGAACAATGCCTGCAAAAAGCAGCCTATGCAAGAGAAAAATTAACAGCCCTGGATGGCTTCGAGTCTGTATTCCCAGGATATAACTTCAAGGAATTTGCAGTTAAAGTCCCCGGCAGCCCCGAGGACCTTAACAGCAAGCTGTTGAAGAAAAATATTTATGGTGGAGTGGATATTACACCATTTTACCCGGAACTGGAAAACACCATGCTTTTTGCTGTAACTGAAAAGCGGACCCGTGAAGAAATCGATACCCTGGTCCGGGAATTGGAGGGATGGAAATGAGAAAAGCAAAAGCCCTGCTGTTTGAGATGGGACGTTCCGGGCGACGTGGATATTCTCTTCCGGATAACGACGTGCCGGAAAAGTCCCTGGATCAGCTCTTGCCGCAAAAAATGCAGCGCAATGAGCCCCTGGGTATGCCTGAACTTTCCGAGGTTGAAGTAATCCGGCATTACACCGAACTCTCTACCAGGAATTTTGGAGTTGACACCGGGTTTTACCCGCTTGGGTCATGCACAATGAAATATAATCCCAAAGTAAATGAAGAAGTAGCCGCTTTGCCGGGTTTTGCCCAGTTGCATCCCTGCCAGCCCGAAGAAACTGCCCAGGGGGCTCTGGAACTATACTATAACATGGAGCAGTGCCTGAAGGAACTTACAGGCATGGAAAGGTTTACAATGCAGCCCTCGGCCGGGGCGCACGGTGAATTGACCGGGTTAATGGTGATCCAGGCCTATCATCGCCACCGGGGAGACCACCACCGCAATAAAGTGCTTGTTCCCGTTACCGCGCATGGAACCAACCCCGCCACAGTAACTATGGCCGGATATGAAGTAGTCCAGGTTCCTGCCGATGAAAGGGGCAACGTGGATCTTGAAGCTCTTAAAGAAGCCGTAGATGAAACTACCTCTGCCTTGATGCTGACCAACCCAAGCACATTGGGATTGTTTGAAGAAGAAATCCTCGACATGGCCAGGGTTGTGCACGAAGCCGGGGGATTGCTCTATTATGACGGAGCCAACATGAACGCGATCATGGGATACACCCGTCCCGGTGACATGGGTTTTGATGTGGTTCACCTCAACATCCATAAAACTTTATCTACTCCGCACGGCGGCGGCGGTCCCGGCAGCGGCCCGGTAGGAGTTAAAGAAAGGTTAACCCCCTACCTGCCGGTGCCGCTCGTGGAGAAAAAAGGAGACCAGTTTTATTTCAACTACGATCTGCCGGAAAGCATCGGCAAGGTCCAGTCTTTTTATGGCAACTTTGGAGTAGTAGTCAAAGCCTACAATTACCTCAGAATGATGGGTGCAGAAGGATTAAAGCAGGTTTCCACTGATGCGGTCATCAACTCAAATTACCTGGCCAGCCTGCTGCAAAAACATTACTATATCCCCTATGATCGAATTCGCAAGCACGAATTTGTTGTTTCACCGAAAACGCAGGCGAAAAAAGGCGCCGGGGCCGGGGATATAGCCAAGGCTCTCCTTGATCGCGGCTTCCACCCGCCGACGGTTTATTTTCCGTTGATCGTCGATGAAGCGCTAATGACAGAACCAAACGAGACTGAAAGCAAAGAGACCCTTGACGCTTATGCCCGGGCCATGGAAGAAATTGCCAGAATAATCGATGAGAACGCAGAAGAAATCGCTTCCGGTCCGCATAATACCGTAGTTGGCAGGCTTGATGAAGTAAGGGCGGCTCGTAATCCGATTTTACGCTGGCAAAAGGAATAAAAGTCCTGGGTTTTTACAGTTCAAAGGTTATGCTGCGCAATGAAAAAGTTAAGGGGGCGGCAGAAAGGGTTTAGTGTCCTTTTCTGCTTCCCCTGCTTTATTAAGGAGTAAAGATGTTGGAAAATAGCGAACGACAGGAAGCTGGCTTACATAAGATTTTGGAGCAGGCCTGGCAAATCCGGCGGACAAATTTTCCTGATGCCATAGAATTTTGTTCTCCGGGCCGGACTCTTCCCGTTAGTGTAACCGGGGCCCGGTGTGCATTGGATTGCGCTCACTGCTCGGGAATTTACCTGCGCGGTATGATACCAATCGATAAAGCCCTGTCAGGAAACAATGAAGGAAAACAAAGCTACCTGGTGTCGGGAGGGTCCGACCGCTGCGGCAAGGTACCCCTGCTTGAATACTGGGCAGGGCTGAAAAAACTTGCTGAAAGGGGACCGCTTAACCTGCACACAGGTCTGGTATCGGAAGAAGAAGCAGCCCGGCTGTCGGAGGTGGCCAGCGTGGTTTCTTTCGATTTTATCGGTGATGATAAAACCATCAATGAGGTTTACGGCCTGGCGTTAACCGTCGATGATTACCTGGAGTCGTACCGCTTGCTGCAAAAATATACCCGTGTGGTTCCCCACCTGTGTATCGGGCTTAATAGAGGTGAAATCGAGGGTGAATACCGGGCCCTTCACCTGCTCAGGGATGAAAATGTGGAAGCAATTAGCATGATCATCTTCCGCCCGACCGCGGGGACCGCTTTTGGTAATTGTTTACCTCCGTCCCCTAAAGAGGTGGCGTATTTTATAGCATCTGCCCGCTTAATGTTCCCCCGCATCCCCATTTATTTGGGATGCATGCGGCCCGGAGGACGCTACCGGGAAGAAGTAGACGCATACGCCATTAAAGCCGGGATTAACAAGCTGGTTCTACCTTCACCGGCAGCAAGGCGGCAAGCAGGATTAATGGGCTTAACCGTCAGCTATTCCGAGGAGTGTTGTTCGCTATGATCCGTGTATCGGCCGGCAGTGCCGCCTGTATGGGATTAAAAGCTACAAAGATGGATGTTTACCCCACTACAGCGTATCTTCTTTCCGGCAACCGCTGCCTGATGAACTGCGCCTTCTGTCCCCAGGGTGTTGGAGATAAAGAGGCCTTGAACCGGTTGGGCCGGGTTACCTGGCCTGAATACAGCTGGTCTGATGTGGAAACTGGTTTGTCTCGTGCCGAAAGAAACGGGGTTAAGCGTATTTGCCTGCAGTCAGTCAGGTACCCTGATGGCGTTGAGTCTTTGCTTAAATTAGTTGCCCGGATAAAAAATATTTCTTCGCTGCCGCTTTCAATGTCAGCCTGGATTAAAGATGGCCGGGAAGCAGTGCAGCTGGTTGAGGCCGGGGCAGATAAGGTAAGCATCTCCCTGGACGTGGTAAACCATGCAGCATTTAAAAAAATCAAGGGTGGAGATTTGCAGGAACGCATCAATTTAATTTTTGATTGTGCCGAAAAACTGCCCGGTCGAATGAGCACCCATATAATCTGCGGTCTCGGCGAAAACGAGCGGGAAGTTTTATCGATCATAGACAGGTTAGTTAAGGCAAGGGTAACGGTAGCGCTTTTTGCATTTGTGCCTTTAAAAGGCACTGTCCTGGAGAACAGGGACCCGCCAGCCCTTGATTCTTACCGCAGGGTCCAGGCCGGGTATTATTTGCTGCGCAATAACCTGGCTGATTTTAGTACTTTCCGGTTTGATCATGGGCGCCTGGTTTCCTACGGGTATTCCAGCAGCGAATTAAGTGAACTGTTATCGGGGGGCGTCGCCTTTCGAACCAGCGGCTGCCCAAGCTGTAACCGCCCATTTTACAACGAGCGTCCAGGTGGTATAATCTATAACTATCACCGCAATCTTAAAAAACATGAAGAAGAAAAAGCTAGACTAGAACTTATTCAATCGTTACCGGTGCATTCTTAAAAAATAACAGGAGGAAGTATAGCTGCAATGCGCTATCAGTGGCGTCTTATTCTCGATCCTCCCATGCGCGGCAAAGACAATATGGAAAAAGACCGGGAGTTGATGGAAGAAGTTGCTACCGGGGAATGTCCGCCCACTTTAAGGATTTATCGCTGGTCACCCCCGGCTGTTTCTCTTGGCTATTTCCAGGATGAAAATGAAGTCGTTAACCTTGGAGCCTGCCGCGAAGCAGGAGTGGACGTTGTGCGCCGCCCCACAGGAGGGCGTGCAGTTTTGCATGATCGGGAGTTGACATACAGTATCGTGGTGCCGGAAGCGCATCCTTTTATTAACAAGGGCGGGGTTTTGGACGCGTACCGGGCTATCAGCAGGGGCCTGGTTACAGCTTTTAACCTGCTGGGAATTGTAGCTGCGATAACCCCGGAGAAGGACAGCAGGGCCGGTTTGGCCCCCGGTTCCTGTTTTGACAGCTCCACTGCCTACGAAATCCAGGTTGACGGCAGGAAAGTTGTCGGCAGCGCCCAGCTTCGTCGTGAGGGAGTTGTTCTGCAGCACGGTGCGATTATATTCTCCCTCCCGGCCGAACTTTACCAAAAGGTATTAAAAAAAGTCCCGGACCGGGATAAAAGCGGTGAAAAAGTAGAACTGGGAGAGAAGGCAGCCGGACTGCATGATTTAGGTTATAATATTAGCTATGACCGGATGACAAGGGCCCTGGTAAAAGGGTTTTCGATGGTTATTCCGGCAGTATTTACCAGTCTTAACGGATTAATTAAAAACTAAGGGGGATTGCTAATGAGTGACAAGTATAAGGTAGTGGTAGTTGGCGGCGGTCCCGGTGGATATTTGGCGGCCTTAAGGGCTGCTTCGCTGGACCTGAAGACGGCGATTATCGAAAAAGAAGATCTGGGTGGGGTTTGCCTGAACCACGGTTGTATTCCAACCAAGGTTTTAACCCATGCAGCAGGTTTTAACCGGCGGCTTCAATCTGCGGAGGAGTTCGGATTCGACATTAAAAATACCAATTTTTCTTTTGCCGGCCTCCAGGAGAAAAAGAAAGCGGTAGTTAGCGAATTGACAGGTCATGTGGAAGAACTATTAAAAAAGGGTAAGGTTGACATATATTCAGGTAAGGCCGATGTTTTATCCCCGGGCCGAATTAAAGTTGACCTGCAAGACGCTGAAACTGTAGAGCTGGAAGCAGAAAATATTATCCTGGCAACAGGAAGCGGGGAAATTTATCCACCCATACCGGGACTGGACCTGCCCGGGGTGATTACTTCCTGGGAGGCCCTGGCCCTGGAAGAATTACCGGAATCCATGGCAGTCATCGGGGGCGGAGTGATTGCCCTGGAAATGGCTTCAATTTTTTCCGGGCTGGGCACAAAAGTTACTATAGTGCACCGCAGTGAACGTTTACTGCGGCGCATGGATATGGAAATGGTGCGACGCCTTTCCACTTACCTGCGTAAAAGCGGTTTGCAGATTATGATGAACACGCCGGTGGAGGAAATTGAAGAAACGGAAAACGGGCTTAAACTTAAGGCTCAAAGCAAAAAAGGTGAAGAAACAATTGAAGCTGAAAAAGTACTCCTATCGGTTGGCCGTAAGGCAGTGTTTGGCGACCTGGATCTCGACTCGCTTGGGGTTGAATACAGTGAAAAAGGGATCAAGGTTAACAGTAAAATGGAAACTACTGTTCCTGGGATTTATGCTGTAGGTGACTGCACAGCACCGGGTTATTTCCTGGCCCATGTGGCCTATCACCAGGGCCTGGTGGCAGTAGAAAACATAGCCGGTCTTGAGGCTCATTTTGACGGTTCAGCTGTTCCGGGATGCTTGTTTACCGAGCCGGAACTGGCTTGTGTTGGCTTAAGCGAAGAAGAAGCAAAAGAAAAAGAACTGGAAAATATCCGGGTGGGCAAATTCCCCTTTTCCGCCTGTGGCAAAGCCTCCTGCCAGGGGGAAACTGAAGGGGTGGTTAAAATCATCTCTGCAGGCAAAGAGCAGGAAGTGATAGGAGTTCATATTCTCGGCCCACATGCCTCCGACCTGATCCAGGAAGGGACCCTGGCGGTGGATCAAAAAGTTAAGGCTGCCGACCTGGCTTCCCTGGTCCATCCCCATCCGACCCTTTCGGAAGCGGTTTGGGAAGCGGCAATGGCTATCAACAAAGCGCCCCTGCATTTTGCACGCCGATGAAAAAAGTCGGATTGATCGTCAACCCGGTAGCGGGAATGGGCGGTAAAGTCGGGTTAAAGGGAACCGACGGACCTGATATCGTCGAAAAGGCGCGGGAGATGGGGGCGCACCCGGAATCTGCCGATAAAGCTGCGATTGCCCTTCGGGTATTAGTCGACAAGCTGGAAAATGTAGAACTTTATACCTGTCCCGGCGCAATGGGCGAAGATGTGGCCCGGCGCTGTAATTTTGAACCGCAAATAATTGGCAGTGTCAGTGAACCGACTACTGCCGAAGATACGGAGAAAGCAGCCCGAGAAATGGTCGGATTGGGAATAGATCTGCTTATTTTTGTCGGAGGAGACGGGACTGCCCGCGATATCTATAATGCCCTGGGCGACGATTCCGACCTGCCGGCAATTGGTGTTCCTGCCGGAGTTAAAATCCATTCTGCCGTTTACGCCACCACTCCAAAAAATGCCGGTGAGCTGGCGGTGCAGTATTTAAAAGAGGCCGGCCTTCCTGTTCGCCGGGCGGAAGTAATGGATATCGATGAAGAAGCTTTCAGGCAGGGCCGGCTTTCCGCACAATTATATGGTTATCTGCCGGTTCCCTGTTCCGGTGATTTAATGCAGCATTTAAAAGTGGGCGGGGCGGAAACCGAAGAATCAGTGCTTGAAGCTATTGCTGAAAGCGTTGTTGAAAAGATGGAGCCCGACGTAGTTTATATTATGGGACCGGGATCAACCATTGGCCCGATTATGAAAAAGCTGGGGCTGGATAACACCCTGCTTGGTGTAGATGTAGTTTTAAACGGAAAACTCGTAGCTTCTGATGCCAATGAAAGACAACTGCTGGAGCTTATCGAGGGCAGGGCTGCTAAAATCGTGGTTACTGTCATAGGTGGCCAGGGTTATATTTTCGGACGGGGGAACCAGCAGATCAGCTCTGAAGTGATTAGGAAAACGGGCAAGGATAATATCATAGTAGTTGCCACCAGGGAAAAGATATTTTCCCTGGAGTATGGAAAGCTGCTGGTTGATACCGGAGATGAAGAAATTAACAACATGCTTCGCGGCTACATAAGAGTTGTCACCGGATATAAAGAGGAGATAATCTATAAGGTTTCCGACTGATTTTCTGCACGGTATGATAAAAAATGTTATAATATAACGCATCTTAAAATTATTATCAGACAGGAGATGTAACATTTGCAGTTATTGGAAGGCGAGAGAGAAGAAATACTTGCCTGCGTGAAGGAAGTCCTCGGCAATAATTCAATTGAACGTGAAAACCTGATTCCCATTTTACAAAAGGTACAGCATCGATTAGGCTACCTGCCGGCCCTGGCTATGGAAAAAATAGCCGAAGGAGTAGGGGTGCCGGAAGTAGATGTTTACGGGTTAGCCACCTTTTATAACCAGTTTCGCTTAAATCCTCCCGGTAAACACCAGGTTAAGGTTTGTTTGGGCACGGCCTGTTACATGGTCGGTGGCGATATTACCCTTGAATCTTTTGAGCGTAGAATGGAAATTAAAGAAGGAGAAACAACCTCAGACAGGCGGTACAGCCTTGAACGGGTTGCCTGTGTGGGCTGCTGCAGCCTTGCCCCGGTAGTGGTTGTTGATGAGCAAGTTGAAGGCAAGGTGACCCCGACCAGGGTAGATGGCATTATGCTTGCCCTTGAAGAAGACGGTGATCAATCAGGCAGCAGTTCGGGTGAAGCAGATTCAGAAACCGGGGAGGCTGGCACTAATGGGAACAGTTAATCCACAGGAACAGTATAAGCAATTACAGAATAAAGCCGAAGATTATGCTCAGGCCAGGCAAGAAAAACCCCGGATATTAATCGGAACTGCTACTTGCGGCCGTGCCGCGGGCGCTATGCAGGTAAAAGAAAATTTTTTGCATGAACTTGACAAACGCAACATTGAAGCTGACGTTATCGAAGTTGGCTGTATTGGCCATTGCTACGCCGAACCGCTGGCGATAATTGAAAAACCGGGCTTCCCGGCGGTTTGTTATGGCTACCTGGATGAAGGCCTTGTTAATCGCCTGGTAGAAGATTTTCTTGCCGGCGATGATCCTTCTTATGAATTCGCCCTGGCAGCCCTGGAGCGAAATGATGTATTCCCTACTTTTGAAGATTTCCCCCGGGGGATTCATGAAGAAAAATTAATCCTGGAAAATTGTGGGCTGATAAATTTCCAGCACATAGAAAACTACATTGGGAGTGAAGGTTATAGCGCCCTGGCTTTAGCGCTTTCAAGAGAACCGGCAAAGGTGCTTGAGGAGGTTAAGAAAGCTAACCTGCGGGGGCGAGGGGGAGCTGGGTTTCCAGCAGGGATTAAATGGGAAGCCTGTGCCGGGGCAAAAGAAGATGAAAAGTTTGTGATCTGCAATGCAGATGAAGGAGACCCGGGAGCGTTTATGGATCGGAGCATTTTAGAGTCCGATCCCCACCGGGTTTTAGAAGGAATGATTTTATGCGGCTTCGCTATAGGAGCTAAAAAAGGATATCTCTATATCAGGGCCGAATATCCCCTGGCAGTAAAGCATGTCCAGGAAGCAATCGAACAGGCCCGGGAAAACAATATTCTTGGAGATGGAATACTGGGCACCGATTTTGATTTTGACCTGGAAGTGTTCCAGGGTTCGGGAGCTTTTATCTGCGGGGAGGCTACAGCCCTGGTCAATTCAATGGAGGGGAAGATGGGCCTTCCTGAAAGTAGGCCACCTCGCCTGGTTCAGGCTGGTTTGCGCGGAAAACCGACAGTTTTAAATAACGTTAAAACCTTTGCTTATGTCCCCAGGATTGTTAAAGAGGGAGCAGATTGGTTTAAAAGTATTGGCACTCCTGAAAGCCCGGGGACTGCTGTTTTTTCACTTGTAGGCAAGATTAATGGTACCGGCCTGGTAGAAGTGCCGATGGGGACAACCCTGCGGCAATTAATTGAAGAAGTCGGCGACGGCTTGCCTGAGGGGCGTGAGTTTAAGGCAGTGCAAATCGGTGGACCATCCGGAGGCTGTTTGCCCGAATCAGCTCTTGATGTTCCTATTGATTTCGATTCCCTGCATGATGCCGGTGCTATCATGGGATCCGGCGGACTGGTGGTGATGGACCAGGATGATTGTATGGTAGCGGTTGCCCGTTATTTCCTGGAGTTTACCCAGCATGAATCCTGCGGCAAGTGCACCTTTTGCCGACTTGGAACCAAGCACCTGCTGGACATCCTGACTAATATTACCAAAGGTGAAGGTGACCGGGAGACCCTGCAGCTTCTTGATGAACTAAGCGAAGATATAAAGCAGGGGTCGTTGTGTAATTTAGGCCGGACCGCCCCTAACCCCGTGCTCACAACTTTAAGGTATTTTCGCGATGAGTATGAAGCCCATATCGAGGAAGGCCGTTGCCCGGCTTTAGTCTGTCGTGATTTGATTCTTTACTATATCAAACCTAAGAAATGCAGCAAGCTTTGCAATGTTTGCGTTGGCAGCTGCCCTACTGAGGCTATTTATACCAGGGATGACGGATTGAAGGCCATTGAACAGGAAAAATGTGTGAAATGCGATAACTGCCGTAAAGCCTGCCCCCCTGAATATGATGCCGTGATCAAATTGTCTCCCCCGGTATTGCCTGAAGAGAAGGGAGCCAGATCTAAATGAGCAATCAAGTAACGCTTACCATAAATGACCGGGAAATTAAAGCAGGGAAGGGTAATAAATTGCTTTGGGTGGCCCTGGAAAATGATATCTATATTCCCCACTTATGTGCAATTAAAGAAGAACCAAGGCCTAATGCTTCCTGCCGCCTGTGTTTTGTTGAAATAGAAGGCCGGGATAAGCCGGTAACTTCCTGCAGCACGGAAGTTGAGGAAGGTATGGTTGTCAAAACCCGCAGCGAGAGGGTGGACCGCCTGGTAAAAACCGGTTTTGAGCTGCTTTTATCCGACCATAACCTGGATTGTCGTAATTGCCCTGCCAATCGCAGTTGCTCCCTGCAGGTGATTGCCAAAAAATGCGGTTTAAAACTTCGCCACCAGCGCTTTACCCCAATAGAACGTGACTATGAACTTGATGATAGCCCGGCCGAGTTTGCCTTAGACCGCAGCCGGTGTGTGCGCTGCGGCCAGTGTGTTTGGGCGGACCGGAACGAAGCAAAGGCGGGCGTGCTTGGTTTTAAAAACCGGGGTATTGATAGGATTGTAACCAGTTTTAATGATCAGCCCCTGGCTGACCTGGGTTGTAATAGCTGTGCACACTGTGTAGATGCCTGTCCGGTCGGTGCCCTCTATTATAAACAAAAAGCCTGAAATCAAAGGGTTTTTTTACATTTTATTTTAAATGTGCTATAATGACTATAAGTCTTCTACGGGATGTAGGAGACAAATAATTTACAGGAGTTGATTTTCCATGCCCGGACTGGTTGCCGTATACGGCGATAAAGACGATACGGCCAATATGGATCCGCTGGTAGAGAAAGTTAAATTTAGGGGAAAATGCCGAGAAAAAGACTGCGAAGAGGATTGCCACAGTATGGCTGTTCTCAGCAGTACTTCCCTCGAATATGATGAAGAGTCATCGGCAGCTTTAGACGGCTACCTGGTATTTTCAGAACAGGAGGGCGAAGCCCTGCAGGGTAGTGAGGGTGAAAGCAAGTTTATCGAGTTATTGAAAAAAGAAGGTCTTTCCTGCTTTGAGAATATCGAAGGAGAATTTGCCCTGGCCTATTTTGGTGATGACGGAAGTTGCCTGCTGGCAAGGGATCCCTTTGGGGTAAAACCACTTTACTATACGATTAAAGAAAAAACTCTTTATATCGCCCCGGAAATAAAAGCGCTTGTTGATTTGGGCAGCCAGATTAAGGAAGCTCCACCAGGCAGTTATTATGAACGGGGTAAGGGTTGGATCAGGTACTACAGCCTTCCCAAGTTGAGCAAAAAAAATGAGCTATCCCTGCAGCAGGCTGAAGAAAAAATGCGCCATCTGCTTTGGCTGGCAGTAGAAGAGCGGATGTCCGATGTTGAAAACCTGGGTGTTTACCTGAGCGGGGGGCTTGACAGCAGTGTGGTTGCCGCCCTGGCTTCTGAAATTTCACCGGAACCGATTAACACTTATACAGTCGGTGTAAAAGGCAGCAAAGATATAGAGTATGCAAAAATAGTGGCTGAACGGATCGGGTCAAAGCCGCATGTATACACTTACAACCTCGAGGAAATGCTTGAAGTATTACCCTCGGTTATTTATCATCTTGAATCATTTGATTGTGCCTATGTCCGTTCTTCAATCCCCAACTTTATTGCCGCCCGGGAAGCAGCTAAAGATGGGCGCAGGGTGATGTTAACCGGTGAAGGGTCTGATGAAATTTTTGCCGGCTACAGTTACCTGAAGACACTCGACTCGGAAGAAGAAATTACTGCAGAAATCGAAAATTTCATAAAAAATCTTAGCCGGACCGGGCTGCAGAGAGTGGACCGAATGAATTCCGCTCATGGCCTGGAATGCCGGGTGCCCTTTTTGAAGCCCGCTTTACTTGAACTTGTCCAGAAGTTTCCGCTTGACTGGAAATTGCACGATCGTGAGGATGAACCGGTGGACAAGTGGATCCTTCGTCGTGCTTTTGAAGAAGAATTAGGTTCTAAAGCGGCCTGGCGGGAAAAAGAACAATT
>PUKR01000070.1 GCA_003552365.1 Syntrophomonadaceae bacterium | reverse complement strand
CTGCCGGAGTGGATCGCGGAATTATTGAAGAGGGAGCAAATCTTTTAGGGATGGAAGTAAGTGAACTGATCGAAGAAACCATAATAGGCATGCAAAAGGCTGCAGATGAGCTTGAACTCAGGGGCAGCCTTTAGATCAGGAGTGGTCAGCAGGTGGTTCTATAGTATTTTTTAGATTTTAAAGAAGTGGGCGGGGTCATTCAGTATTAAGGCACGAATAAAGCTTAAGCTTCATCATCTGATGGGTGTAAATCGGTCTTCTTATTTTCTGGACAGCAATAATTTCTCCAGGTAAACAGGGCTTTTAAACATTCCCTGTACATTTGCAGGCGATAAATTGCCCCCCTGGCAAATCCGTACTTGGCTTCCTTCATGTGGTGGGTCATGTTATCCAGGTGGGGGTACGAAACTTTATCGCCTTTGAAGGCGGCGTACTTACTTAAAAATATTTCCACCCCAAACCTGCTCCATGAAAGATCCGGCAGGCTGTTGATAAAATTGCCTTTCAACCCCCTTTGTCCGTTCAAAATGTCAAAATAGCGGTGGGCAAGGTCGGTCATTGTCCTTCCCCCGTGGAAAGCTCCGACAGTCATGGCAAGTTCATTGTCATTTTGCAGGGGATTTAACAGTGCGTCCAAATGATCGTGGCGCAGATTGATCAAGTCTGCATCAATAAAAAGCCAGTATTCCGAATCACCTGCGTGTTCAATTCCAGATTGCAGCGCCGCACCTTTGCCCCGGTTATCAGTAAGTTCTACCAGTTCTACCGGGTAGTCCTGAGAAGCTTCAGCGGTGTTGTCGGTTGAACCGTCGTCAATAACGATAACCCTTTTTTTCGCCTGATAGCTGCACAGGATTTCCAGGACTGCTCCTATGCGTGGACCTTCATTATATGCCGGAACAAGGATTACTAATTCGTTTTGCAATGATATCCTCCTCTTCTTGTTTTGATTAAAAACGCTTTTATCCTTGATTAGTAAGGGACATAGTAATATTAATTCTATAAGTCAGTGGAATACCCTTGTTGGAAACTTTATATAATAATTGCTCATGTTATAATCGAATTTGAAAGGGTTGTCTTTTATAAATGGATGGGAAGTGGATTTAAATGCCCGTCGGTGCTAAAAAAGTAATGGTGGCCATGAGCGGTGGCGTAGACAGTTCAACTGCGGCCCTTTTATTGAAGGGGGCCGGTTATGAGGTGATCGGTGTAACCATGCGGGTATGGGTTGACCCGCATGCTGAAGAACAGGCCGGTGAAGAAGCTAGAAGCTGCTGTTCTTATAAAGATATTCTAGACGCCAAGAGAGTTGCGGCCGTCCTTGATATACCCCACTATGTTTTAAATATGAAAGACGAATTTTACCGGGATATAGTTAGTAATTTTATTTCCGAGTACCTTCGGGGAAGAACCCCTAACCCGTGTGTTGAGTGTAATCGTACCATTAAATTCTCCTATCTTCTTAATAAGGCATGGGGTATGGGAATTGATTATTTGGCTACCGGTCATTATGTTCGAATTAACTTTGACCGGGAAAGCAATCGCTATAAGCTGCTGCGGGGTCTTGATAATGATAAGGACCAGAGTTATATGCTCTATGTTTTAAAGCAAAGCGAGCTTAAGCATACCTTTTTCCCCGTCGGAGATAAAACAAAGCAGGAAATCCGGGAGACTGCAGAAGCCGGGGGGTTAAAAGTGGCAGGCAAAGAAGATAGCCAGGAAATATGCTTTATTCCCGATAATGATTACCGTTCTTTTATGGAAAGGATGTGTCCTGAAGTTGTGCAGCCCGGTGATATTGTATCAACCGGTGGGGAGAAGCTTGGCCGGCACCAGGGTATTGCCTTTTATACTATCGGCCAACGAAAAGGGCTCGGGATAACCGCTACTGAGCCGCTTTACGTGGTTGGGATTAACCCCCGGAATAATCAAATCGTTGTTGGCGGGAAAAAAGAAACCTATGCCGGCGGGCTTATAGCCGAAAAACTAAACTATATTGCCGGGGAAGGGCCTTTGCGACCGTTAACGGTAGAAGTAAAAATCCGCTACCGGGCACCGGCGGTGCCGGCAATTTTATACCCTCCAGAAGAAGGCCTGGCCCGGGTAGAATTTGAAGAAAAACAAAAAGCAGTTACCCCTGGACAATCGGCCGTTTTTTACAATGGTGAGGAAGTGCTTGGCGGTGGAATTATAAGAGAACCGCTGCCTTAAATGATAGATTTAACTGTTAATCATTTTTAGGAAGCAGTTCTGGAAAAGATATGCTTCAGTTTGCCCAGGAAGCCTTTTTTCTCTTGCTCCGGTTTTTCCTCCACTTCGCCTGCAGGCTGGGTTAGCCTTTCAGCAATAGATACGACACACCTTGATGCCGGAGTGAGAGGGTTATAGAGGACAAAAGGCTTAAATTGCTTCACAGATTTTACCACATTATCATCTTTTACAATATGCCCGATTGTTTGAGGGGTCAGGTCAAGAAAACGGTTGGCAACGTCCGTCAGCTTTGCGGATACTAGTTTAGCTTCAGCAATATTATCTACCAGGTTAAATACAAGTTTGATTGGAGGTTGGAATTCGTTCGCACTCAAAACCTTGATAATGGCATAAGCATCGGAAATAGAATGGGGCTCTGGTGTGGCGACAATTACAACTTCATCTGCTGCCATGGCAAATTCCACGACATTTTTTGATATTCCTGACCCGGTATCGATCATGATTATGTCGGCATGCTTTTCAAGCGGTTTTAACATGTTGATTATTCTGCCTAATTCTTCTTCCGGTAAGTCGGTCAGGGATTGCAGTCCCGAACCGCCGGGTATAACTTTGACCCCTTCCGGACCTTCAATGATTATATCCATCAGGTTCATCTCTTTATCTTCAACCAGGGTGTTGATGGTATATTTTGATTGTAAACCAAGCAGAACATCAACATTAGCTGTGCCTAAATCAGCGTCCAAAAGGTAAACTTTTTGTCCGCGCTGGGAAAGGGCAATAGCGGTATTGATTACAAAATTAGTTTTACCGGTACCACCTTTGCCACTGGTGACAGCAATGACTTTGGGTTGTTTTGTTGCTTTGTCCTCCACAGTAAATTCGGGAAGCTGGGTTTTACCTGTTACAGGTTTTTCTTGGCTGCTGTATTTTTTATCTGTTACTTCAGTTGTATGTTTTTCTTCTATTTCATTAATTTTGGTTTTAATATTTTTCCCGGGTTTAAATGCGGGGAGCCTTGCTGAAGGCACAGTAATCATCTCCTTGGTATGCAGGTTTCGGATCCGTTTAAGGGGCCTGTGCTTTAGCCGGAAAGTCCCAAAACCTTTGATGCTTACTTTATTTCCCTGGGCCAAACTATCACTGATAGTTTCAATCGTAGCATCCACAATTCGTTTCGCATCAGCCCTGGTAATATTTGCTTTGTCTGCGGTATTTTTAATCAAATCGCTTTTATTCATCCTTATTTGCTCCCTTAGCTAAGAAGGTAGGCTTACATTTCCACAATTGTGCCAGCGGTTCCTGCAAATCTTGAACAAATTATAGGATCGATTAAACAGGCTAAAAATGTAAGCCACACTCACCTAAGTTTTTCTTGATTGCAGGGTTTGCTCAGGCAGTTACTTTTTGTATTAAAGCTTTTAAACTTCCCTATACTATTTTTTCGGCAGGAGATAGGATTAATTTAGAGAAGCTTAATCAGCAAAGCCAATTTCTTTAAGTTTTATATTTACCTGTTAAGAAAAAGTAAGTTTTGCCGAAGATGTAGGTAGAGGTGAAAACAATGGCCGGTTTTGGTGACAAATTACGTTACAAGAGAATGGGTATGGGGCTTACCGTCAAGGAAGCCTCAAAGAAAGCTAAAATTAAGCAAAAGCACTTGAACGCCCTTGAAGAGGAAAATGTCCTTATTTTCCGTGATAAGGAAACCATAATCGCTTTGATTAAAAAATACGCGCCGGTATTAGGGCTGGATCAAGAGGAAATGCTCGCTGATTTTAATGCCCTTTGGACTGATGCCAGGACCGCTAAGGCATATTTGCAGCAGACTTATAAAAAAAGTAGGGGTTTGGGTATAAGTTTCGAAAAAGTTCCCGTTTATGGAGCTGTGGTCCTGGCTGCAGCCCTGTTTTTACTGGTGGGCGGTTACCTGGCCTGGGATTACATAACTGATCCCTCCCGTTTAGGGGAAGAGGCTGTCCCGGGGGTAGTAGCAGACGAAACCTCGCCTCCTGAAGATAATGGTGAAAGAATAATAACTGCTGAGGAACAAGCCTGGCAGGATGGGGCGGGAATTGCCATTCCCGAAGAAACTGACCCCGGGGAGAGGGAATATGCCGGTGCTATGGACCGGGAAGTTGAAGCAGGTAATGAGAATGAAAAAGAAGAAGTAACAGATGAGGATGAAAAAGTAGAAGAAATCGAAGAAGATACTTATAAGCTGGAGCAAGAGGGTGAACCGGTTCCCCGCACCGGTGGTAATTCCAACCTTTTTTATACAGGACTCTACTTCATTATCAGTGGACTGCTCCTACTGCTTAGCACCCACGATCCTATCTATTCCAACATGATTAAAAGAAGTTGTTTATCAGGGCAAAGTAAAAAGTAGAAGCTGTTAGTATTTTGTTCAGACGTAGTGCATTTTGGTATGGTGCCTGCCTTTTGCCGGGCGTTAGCAGTGATAAAGGCTGCAGGCTTTCTATTTGAACACTCCCTGCATTCGCCTTCTATGGTTCAGACTCCGGCAGCCTGGCTATAACTTTTACCTTGTTTCCCATTGCGGTTGGTCCGGTGCAATGTTTGCAGGTCAAAATGAAGGCCGGCTATGGCTGGGCAGAAATACCTGTTAAATGATTTGCTTCTGCCGTATCTACGAAACTTATCTTGGCTGCTTTAGTTTAATGAACCCTCCCTTTGAGTTTGATCGGCTGCTTGTAACCTCAATTATTTGCATTGGTGAGTAAATTTTAATATTATATTGGCAGGAAATAAAAAGCAGGTTGCGAAATAATATGCTAACCTGGAGACAAAAGGCCTGGAAAGGATGGCGCCCGCCAATATGCTCGTACTAACAAGAAAATCTCAACAAAGCATAATGATTGGTGAAGACATTGAAGTAATGGTTGTATCTATTGACGGCAATTCAGTCCGGATTGGGATTAATGCTCCCCGGGATGTTAAGATTCTTCGTAAAGAAACATTCGAAGAAGTCCGCATGGAGAACTTGCGAGCCATAGAAGCCGCGGCAAAGCATACCGGTGAAATAGATGAAATCCTTCTTTCCGGGCAGCAGCTGGATCAAGATAAGGAACAACAAGAAGATTAAATGATCTTCTAAAAGCAGGCAGATAGTGCTGCTTTAACGGGGTGAATCTGAACCATGAAAATTGATGGTATTGATCCTTTGCTCCTTAATAAAATAAAGGAACAGGTAGATTTAAAAGAAATCCGGCAAACAGAAAGTACTTCCACGGATAACCGGGTAACCAGGGAAGGAAGTTCGGACTCCGGTAAAGCCAGCAAACATACGGATCCCAATTATGAAAGAAAATTAGACCAGGCTATCGCCAGGCTTAATGAAGACGCAGAGAAAAAGGGACAACCACTACGTTTTAGCGCCCGCAAAGGCTCGAACCTTTGGTATGTTGAAGTTCGTGACACAAGCAAAGATGAGGTTATCCAGGAAATTCCCACCGAAAAAGCCCTGGAAGTTGCCAACCGAATCCAAAACCTTTTCGGCATTTTAATGGATGAACGAAGATAAGATGTTGTTTCACCGGCCGTTAAATTATTTTTAAAGCCGTTTTGTTTATGGGGTTGCAACAATAAACGAGATATGTTAGGCTATATTAACAATTTGAAAATAAAGCTACCTGACCTAAATTAACTTGAAAAGTTAGTTTTTATTTTTAGCAAAATGTTAGTTGGTACTACAAATACTGTTGATCCAGTAATATAATCCGGGTTGGTTTACCAGGTCCGGGGTGGAGGTTTGCCACTGATGAATATAAAACATGCTTTACTTTGGTTAATCGGAATTATTTTTCTTGCCGTGGTTGTTTTATACCTTGGGCTTGAGGAGATAACTGCTGCTTTGAATAAAGCAGAAATATCAGTGTTAACGTTTCTGGCTGCTTTACAGTTGATTACTTTAAGCGTAACCGCTTTTCAGTGGCAATTTATGCTTGGCAAATCAGGTCAAAAGATTACACTTGGAAAATCGCTGGCGATTAATTTGGCCGGGAATTATGTTGAAAGTATCACTCCCTCTGTAAAAATCGGCGGTGAATCGGCAAAGATATATTTGTTTCACCGTAATACAGATTTAAACTATTCGCAATTAACCGGGATATTGCTGGCGCTCAAGTATTTTTCCCTCCTGCCTTTTATGATTTTGATTACAGGCACTTTAGTTCTGGCATTTTCTGTTTATGAGCTTCCCTGGTTGGTTTATCTGGCATTTTTTGTTTTCCTGCTGTTTTTTACAGGTATTGCCTGGATACACTTTAAAGGGGGAAACGGTGAGGTTAAGAGTCAACGGGAGAGCAAAAAGACATTATTTAATTCAATAATTGGTTTTGTCCGGAAAGCTTCTATTTACTCGCGCAGCCTGACCGGGCCCGGCGAAAGTATGTCGTTACTGGTTTTGTCAGGATTTATATGGATTTTATATCCGGCTAAGACTTATCTTGTCACCGTAATGCTGGGACTTGAAGTCGGACTGCCGGCTATTATTGCTACTTATATCGCCTACCTGGTTAGCATGGTCCCGCTTTTACCCGGTGGACTGGGTTCGTTTGAAGGGAGTATGGCCCTGGTTCTTTCTTTCAGCGGGATTATCCCTGCCGAAGGGTTGGCTGTAGCATTGTTAACCAGGTTAATTACTTTTTGGTTTCCGCTGTTGTTGTCAACAGCGGCAGCCGGGTACCTGGCCTTGACCAATAATTATTTGGCAGAAAACGAAAGCATGATCAGGGTGAAATGAAAAACCTTATTTTTATCGGACGCTGGTTGTTGGTTATTATAAACGTTATTTTTCGATATTAAGCTGAAAGGTGGTAAGTAATTTTGACAAGCAAATCAAAAGTGGATAATCGGAGTAAAAATTGGATAAGCATAAGTCCTTCGCCCAAAGCTATTCAAGCCTCGCCTTTTTACAGCCTATCTCAGAAGTTAGAAAGCGTAGCCGTGCGTTCGGCCACTGTTGCCGCTTTATACCATAAAATCTTTTATAAAAAGATGCTGGAAAAAGAATTTTTACTGGCTGACCTGCAACCCGGGGCTAAAATATTACATGTGGGTTGTGGGGCTTACCCTTATACTGCGCTTTACCTGGCTCAAAAAGGTTACCGGGTAGAAGGCCTGGATTGTAATGAAACAGCTGTTGCTGAAGCTAAATATTTTTTAGAAAAAATAAAGCTTAGTGAGCAAGTTAAAGTGCGTTACGGGAATGGAATAAATCTAACAGGGGGGGCTTATGACGCCATCTGGGTTTCACTAAATATATCTGACAAAGAAAGAGTGCTTAAACAGGCTTTTAAAGCTTTGAACCATGGTGGGGTATTAATATACCGCAATTTACCTCACTGGTTTTCAAAGAAAGGAGTTTCTTTTACCGCTGTAAACCGGCAGGTTCCTTGCAGCATAAGCAAATGCAACTCCCTGCTCGGGACTGAAAGCCTGGTGATACAAAAAAACTGGCAGTAACGGGGTAGCTTATTAAATTATTTCTTAACCCCTGGTTGACCCGGGCTATGGCTTATGATTAAACGCACGGGTTATTTTGCCGGTTGCCGGCATCTAAGTTTCTACCGGCTTAACTTTTTATTACTACCCACCGTCGAGCGGTGGTTAAAAGGAGCAGCTAATTTAAATGAACATTATTCCTTCAATTGTGTCATCATTGGAAAAAAAGGGTGCGGCAAATTCCTTGTTGGTTGGCTTGTATTCACGTATATATGACGAGGTGATCCGTAAAGAAATTAATTTGGCCGGAATTACAGCAGGTGATCGGGTCCTACATGTGGGGTGCGGAGGAATTCCTTTTACCGCTGTAAAAGTTGCCAGGTTAACCGGGGCCAGGGTTTGGGCTATTGATCGTGATCAAGAGGCGGTGGCAGCAGCCGGCAGGTGTGTAAAAGCTATGAAGTTGCAAAATCAGATCGAAGTTGTTCAGGCAGATGGCTGTAGCTCTTTGCCCGCTGAGTTTGATGTAGCCCTGGTGGCCCTTCAGGCTGAACCTAAAAAAGAATTACTTGATAATTTGTTAGACGGCGGTGCTTCATCTGCCCGACTGGTTTTCAGGAAACCTCGCAGTGACTTGTTTGATCAATACGATTTACTCCCCGAACAGCCACCCTTTACTGACGTTATTAAGCAAAATCAGGTTACCTTTGATTCTTCCGTGCTATATCTTAAGTGAACTTAAATTAGTGATATTTTGTGAAAAGTCGGGATTACTCTGCTCTTCTAATTGCAGGCATTCATTCCTGAAATATTTTGTAGATTTACAAGCATAAGAGGTAATTAATTGTTTTACGGTGAAGAGCAAGAGAATATTACTTGATTATATCAAATATTGATAAATACAAATAAATAATTGGCTT
>PUKR01000088.1 GCA_003552365.1 Syntrophomonadaceae bacterium | reverse complement strand
TATCGCCTCCGTTTGGATATCTTATGGTGGGATCGTTGCGGACTTTCTCAGCTATTATAACTTATCACCCCTTTATGGTCAACCTTTTTAACGCTTTTTGCCTTATTGGATCCACTTTATTGTTCACGTCTAAACTTTTCCAGGCTCTCCAGGACTGACTCGTGCAAAATATCATTGAGCATCAATCCATCCTTCTTCCTTTTGCCGAGTAAACGCCGGTAGCTGCTGCTTCTTTCCTGGAGCCTTTCAAGCAGCGCAGCAGCCGAAATCACCATTGCTCCTACGGCTGAAGCAGCCCTGTTTTCTGCAATATCTGAGGTGGCCACCTCTACCTTATGCTGCAAAACCAACCCGGCGGCAAGGCGTTCAACCATGGTGTCGGCGGTCTCTTTTTTACCGGTAAATACTACCTCCACCCCGTCAATATCTTCCCATTCATACTGCTGACCGTCAAAAACAATAATAATTCTTTCCCAGCACCATGGATAAAACCCGGACAAATCGGCAATAAGCTGATCGCGGGCGCTGCCCAGGTCGTCTTTTTTCATTTCCTTCAGGTGATCCCAGGCTCCGATTATATTATAGCCGTCGACGATCAGCACCGGTAAACTCAACCCGTCCAGCCCTCCCTTTGGGCCAGGGCGGCATAAGTTAAAATTGCGGTGGCCGCCGCAACATTAAGCGAACCGGCACTGCCCGGCATGGGAATGTTTAAAGTCATGTCGCAGTTTTTTCTAAGCAACCTCGACAGGCCCTTTCCTTCAGAACCGATTACCAGCGCCAGGGGCCGGCAGTAGTCGGCCCGGTAATATTCGGTTTTGCCGTCAGCTTCGGCGCCGTAAAGCCAAAACCCCTCTTTTTTAAGCATTGCAGCAGCCCGGTTTAAGTTGCCCACCAGGGCAACCGGGATGCGCTCCGCTGCACCGGCAGCTACTTTGCAAACAGCCGCCGTCACACCGGCCGCCCGCTGTTCGGGAATAATCAACCCGTGCACCCCGGCAGCGTCTGCAGTCCGCATGACAGCGCCGAGGTTTTGGGGATCTTCAATATGGTCAAGCATGATTAAGAAAGGTTCACTATCAAAGGAACGGGCAGATTCGATCAGGCGGCTGAGAGAGGAATAACGAAAGGGAGTGATAACGGCAGCAACCCCCTGGCTCCCGGAAATATCGCCGGCGGTCCGGTTAAAATCTTCCTTTGAAAGGCGCTTAACCGGCACGCTTTTCTGGCGGGCCAGAAGGGTAATTTCGTTTACCACCGCCCCCTTCAACCCTTCGGTTAAGAAAATTTTCAATGGTTTGCTGTACTTAAGCGCTTCCAAAACAGCATGCCGCCCACCGATCAGCTCTTCCTGCCGGTCTTTTTGCTCGCGGCTCCCTGTTTCGCTTTTTTTGTTACTGAGGTTATCTCCCTGGAAGTGCTCTTTTTTATTTTTCATTTTTCTCCCTGCCCGTATTAAAAATAGCTTTAACACTTATGGGCGTTTAATATATTGACGATCGGAAAATACTGTTCATAAATATGAGCCCCGGAGGAATAAGCCGTTATACGGCCGTCTTCAACCGGGAAATCGAGGTGCATCAGGATATATTCTTTCAGAAGCTGCAGACCGCCCAGGTTCTCAGGAAAACCGACAAAAATATCCCAGGAGCGGAAGAATAAAGACATGTGCAGCCTGCCATCCACGACTTTAAGATCAACCGTCCGCAGGCAGGGCGGGTCGTCAAGATCGATATTCTCACTGCCGCCGATATTCATGCAGGCCTGGTTGGTAGCTCCCCCGGAACGGTTTAAAAGGCCAATGACCTTTGGCAGCTGGGGGGCGATATGCTGCCCGTAGGTATAATCTTCCATATCTCCCTTGGTATCGGTGGCCAGGTACTCGTAAAAGTAATCCTGGATTTTTTCTTCGGAAGTAGGCGCCGGGATCCCGCAGTTTTCAGGCAGCCACACTGCCAGCGGGCGGGTATAGGGTTCTTCGATTACCACGGTCAGGTGGCTGAGCTGTTTGCGCAGCTGTCCTTCATAGCTGCCCTTCTTAATCCGGTAGCTGTAGCCGTAGCGGGCACAGTTCCACAACACCATCCGCCAGGCCGCTTCTATTGTCCTTTCCCGGACGTAAGCCATCTACAACACCCCTGTCTTTTATTTTCTCTTCCAGCGGGTTCCGTGCGGTGTATCTTCAAGGACAATTCCTCTTGCCAGCAAATCATCTCGGATCTGATCTGCTGTGGCAAAATCCTTTTCGGCGCGGGCTTTCTCCCGCCGTTTGATCATATCTTCCAGTTCATCGTCTAACGCTTCAGGAGAAGCTAAATCGATTAGTTCAAAAATCTCATTTATTTCACGGAAAAATTGCAGCACCTCTTCGAGCAGCAACCGGTTATAAGGTGGCGCTTCCTTTATATATTTATTTAAGCTGCGCACCAAATCAAAAATCACGCCCAGCGCATCGGCAGTGTTAAAATCGTCATCCATGGCCTCAACAAAGCGCTCTTTTGTTTCCTCCAGGTCGGCCCGCAATTTTTCTTCTTTGTCACCGGAAGCATCGACGGCCACTTTGGTCGCATCGAGCAGGTTGGTAACCGCTTCCTGCAGCCTCATCCTTCCCGATCTGCTCTGCGCTACCAGTTCCGCGCTGAAATTGAGAGGGCTGCGGTAATGTGCGGAAAGGAGCAAAAAGCGCAGGTCGAGGGGATCGTGCTCTTCCAACAGGTTGCGCACAGTCAAAACATTGCCCAGAGATTTTGACATTTTCTGCTCTTCAATATTTAAATAGCCGGCATGGAGCCAGTAACGGGCCAGTGGTTTCTGTTCCGCCCCCCAGGTCTGGGCTATTTCATTTTCGTGGTGCGGAAAGATCAAGTCTGCTCCACCGGCATGAATATCCAGGATGTCATCGAGGTAGTGCCCTGACATGGCCGAGCACTCGATATGCCACCCCGGTCGCCCTTCACCCCAGGGGCTTTGCCAGGCCGGCTCCCCTTCTTTTTTTTGTTTCCAGAGCACAAAATCGAGGGGGCTTTTCTTCTTCTCTCCCGGTTCCACCCTGGCCCCGGCCAGGAGATCATCCTGGTTTTGGTGGGCCAGCTGCCCGTACTGCGGGTAGCTGCTGGTATCGTAATAAACATCACCGTCACTGATATAAGCGTAGCCGTTTGCGAGCAGCTTTTCGACCAGCTCAATAATCTGGGGGATATGTTCGGTGGCTTTCGGCTTAACATCGGCCGGCCGCACTCGCAAAGCGGCCACATCTTCCTCGTAAGCCTTAATAAACCGGTCCGCCAGTTCATTTACGGAAACCCCCTGTTCGTTGGCCCGGTTAATCATCTTGTCGTCAATATCGGTATAGTTTTGAATATACTTGACCCGGTAACCCCGGTAATTGAGGTAACGCCTGATCACATCAAATACGACAAATACCCGGGCATTGCCGATATGGATATAGTCGTAAACGGTGGGACCGCAGACGTAAAATGAAACTTCAGGCGGGTCGCCGGGTTTGAATTCTTCCCTGCTGCGGGATAAAGTATTATAGATTTTTACGGCCACTTTTGCACATTCCTCCATTCTCCAGGTCTACCTGGCGACAGCGAAGCTGGTCGATCTGATCCTGCATGTTACCGAGAGCTTCCGCCACCGGGTCCGGCATATCGCTGTGGTTAAGGTTAATCGTGGGCATTTTTTCTCCATTATAATAGACTACCCTGGCCGGGATCCCGACTACAGTGGCATTGGGCGGCGCGGCCTTTAGTACCACCGAACCGGCGCCAACCCTGCTGTTTTCGCCAATTTCAATCGGCCCTAAAATCTTCGCCCCGGCGCCGACAACCACGTTATTGCCTATGGTCGGGTGCCTTTTGCCGCTTTCTTTACCGGTCCCGCCAAGGGTCACCCCCTGGTAGAGGGTTACATTGGAACCAATTTCGGTAGTTTCGCCGATAACCACGCCCATACCGTGATCTATAAAGAAACCTTTCCCGATTTTTGCCCCCGGGTGAATTTCAATACCGGTTAATAAGCGGGAAACGTGCGAAATCAAACGCGGCAACAACACCAGTCCCCGGCGGAAAAAAAAGTGGGCCAGCCGGTGGCTCAGTAAAGCGTGAAGACCCGGGTAACAAAGCAGCACTTCCAGGGTGCTTTTTGCCGCCGGGTCTCTTTCTTTCACCGCCCTAATATCTTCGCGGATCCTGTTAAACATAAACTGTAACTCCTTTTAAGACTATAAAAATTACCGGATGCCGGTTATTTTAAATTAACTATATTATACTTTATACCATAGATAATCCGGACCTGTCCAAACAAAATATCAAAACACTTCAAACCGCTTCATGGCCGGCAGGACCCGGGGGCTCCAGCTTTTCCAAAAGCACCACGGCCTCGGCGGCAATGCCTTCTTCCCGCCCGCACACACCCAGTCGCTCGGTAGTAGTAGCCTTGACTGAAACCTGGCAGCGCGACAGGTTGAGAACAGAGGCAATCTTTTCGCGCATTGCTTCTATGTGCGGGGCCATAGAGGGGGCCTGGGCAATAATTACCGCATCGACGTTGCCCGGTTTCCAGCCTTCCCGGTCCAGCTTGTTTTTAACTTCTTTTAATAGTACAAGGCTGGAAATATTGCGGTAACCTTCATCACCGGAAGGGAAATGATAACCGATATCCCCGAGACCTGCCGCGCCGAGCAACGCGTCACACAATGCATGAAGCAAAACATCCGCATCAGAATGCCCTTCCAGGCCCAGGTGGTGCATTATCTCCACTCCACCAAGCATCAGGGGGCGATTTTCAACCAACCGGTGCAGGTCATAGCCGATTCCGACCCTGTTCATCAGTGCTCCGCTCCCCTCAAAATAATCGAGGCTAACATTAGATCATGGGGAGAAGTTATTTTTAGATTATTTGTTTCCCCGGCAACCGTTTTCACGGGCCTTCCGATCATTTCCACCAGGGAAGCGTCGTCTGTCGCCGGCCAACCATTTTCCAGCGCCCTGCCGTAGGCTTCGGCAATAACTTCTTTTAAAAAAACCTGCGGGGTCTGGACCCGCCGCAAGCTGTCCCGTGGCGGGGTCTTCAAAACAAAACCTCCCGGCCCAACTTCTTTTACCGTATCGCTGAGCGGAATTACCGGTACTGCGGCGCCGTGCAAGGCCGCTTCTTCAAGAAGGTTTTCCAGCAGCCCCCCGGAAGCTAAAGGCCTGGCCGCGTCGTGGATACACACTAAGCCGGCATTTTCTAAAACCACCTGAAGCCCGCGGCTTATTGATTCCTGCCGGCTTTTCCCGCCTTCTGTTAGGGTAACGGTTCGGCCGGGGCAATATTCTTCCAGCATTGCGCCGACACTCTCGCGATCGCCGGGTGGGATTACAACAACCACCTGTTCCACTTTCCGGTGGTCCAGGAATAACTGAATTGACCTGATCAATACCGGCTTGTCTTCAAGTTCCAGGTACTGCTTGCGGGTTGAAGATTCCATCCGCAAACCCTCTCCCGCTGCAGCAATAATGGCTGCGGCTTTCATCGTCTCTTTACTGCTCCCCTGCTGCTGTACTCGTGATCAACTGCTTTTTTCCGGCCGGCTTATAGCTTTCAAGCGTTTCCGGTTTAAATACAATTATTTAGCTTCGCTGTAATTGTCTGCATCCTGCTTTGGTTTGGCAAAAATCATGCGTCCCGCCGCAGTCTGCAGGACACTGGTTACCATGACTTCAAGGGTTTCGCCAATATGCCGCTTTCCATCTTCGACCACTATCATCGTCCCGTCATCGAGGTAGGCTACACCCTGGCCGGCCTCTTTTCCTTCCTTAATAATCTGGGCAGCCATTTCTTCACCGGGCAGCACCACCGGCTTGACTGCATTGGCCAGTTCGTTAATGTTAAGAACCGGCACTCCCTGCAGCTCGCAAACCTTGTTCAAGTTATAATCATTGGTGATAATCTTGCCGTTAACGGTTTTGGCAAGGCGGACCAGCTTGCTGTCCACTTCTGCAATGTCTTCAAAATCGCCCTCGTAAATCTGCACCGGCACGTTCATTTCTTTTTGAATCTTATTCAAAACATCAAGGCCCCGCCGGCCGCGGTTGCGCTTTAAAAGATCGGAAGAATCGGCAATGTGGCGAAGTTCTTCAAGGACAAAGCCGGCCACGACGATGACCCCTTCCAAAAAGCCGGTTTTGCAGATATCAACAATCCTGCCGTCGATAATCGCGCTGGTATCCAATATCTTGTAAATTTCATCTTCGCCCTTGCCCTTGGCCCCCCTGCTGAACAGGTTGGTGAGAAAAGTGAAATCATCTTTACGGTTCAGTAAAAATCTTACCCCGACAAACACGAGAAGAATCGTAAGCAGCGGAGAAAGGTAGATTCCCACCACCGGAATCCTGGAAATGGGGAAACTAAGCAAAAGACCGATCACCAGGGTTATGATTAAACCAATTACAACCAGGGCTATATCCTGGGTGGGGACCAGCTTTAGCTTGCTGTCAGCCCAGGTTAAAAAGCGGTTAAAGATATTAATAAATAAAGGAGTAAGCAAATAAAATATAAGACCGAATAAAAGACCGCCTATCGCATAATAGCCAATATTTACAGGAGTAAAAACAACCCCTTCGGAAATATGAATATATTCAGTAATAAAAGGCCTCAGGTTTACAAAAATTGACAAACCCACTATTACCCCGATCAAGGTGCTAAAAAACCGCAACACTTTATATAGCAATTGTCTTCACCTCCTTTCGCGGTTGGTCACTTTAATATAAGGATTAAAAAATAAAAAAACCAGGGAATTATTCAGCTTATTATAACTTAAAGCTTTCCCCGGAAGCAAGGTAATTAAGGCGATTCTTCGAAAAATAAATTAAGGCTACTTGGGTGCCTTATCAAAAATATTATCAAGCCAGTTGATAATTTCGGCCTGTTCTAAGCCCTGCACTAAAATCAGTTCACTAATCAGGATCTGGCGCGCCATATCAAGCATCTTGCTTTCCCCGGTAGAAAGTCCTTTTTCCCGATCTCTCAACATCAGGTTGCGCACCACCTCGGCCACTTCATAGATATTACCGCTTTTGATTTTTTCCAGGTGGGTCCGGTAACGGCGGTTCCAGTTGGTAGACATTTGAGGCTGATCACCTTTCAAAATAACGAATACGTCGTGAACCTCCTCTTCCTCTATCACTCCTCGCAAACCTACCTGGACAATATTATCAGTAGGGATCAGCACCTTCATTTCACCCAGGGGAAGCTTCATTACATAATATTTTTTCCAGGCACCAAGAATTTCCTTTTCTTCGATGGCTTCGATAACCCCGGCTCCGTGCATCGGGTAAACCACCCTGTCACCAATATTAAACAAAGCCACGCCCCCTTAGAACTACCTGTTTAAATAGTATCACAGCCACCCCTATGTGTCAATTAAATGTATATTTTAACACGTTTCAATTTTATATACAACTTTAAATTTTTCAAAACTGCCTTCTCCCCCGTTTTTGCAGTATCTAGTTGACATCCCTGGAAATTAAAAAGTATAATTACATAAGCAGGGCCTACACAGAAAAAGAGGTGACCATCTAAATGAATGACAACGAGGTCGTCAGTAACTTCCAGGATCTGGTTTCGGAAGTATTAATCCGTCACCGCAGCATCCTTGATTGTTTGTCCAAGCACCAGGAATCTACTGCCAGGATCAACCGCAGCATTATTAAAACTGTAACCGACTGCGGCTGTATCCAGATTAGCGCCAATAAAAAAGAATATCCCCAAACAGATTCATTAAAAGATTGCGGAAAACATATGGATTCCCATATTAAAGGAGAGCTTTGCGAACACTGCCGGGAAGTAATTTCCGAAGAAATCGGCAAGAACTTGTTTTATTTAACCGCCCTTTGCAATACTCTCGATTTTAAACTGGAAGATATGTTCAGCCTTGAGCAAAACCGGATCAATACGTTGGGGCATTTTCTGCTTTCATAACTGTTCTTTAATAATCAAGCTTAATAAAAAAGCTATCTATAAAACAACAGGTGAATTAACCAGGTAAAACCAACCCTACCCCAGCAGCGAGATGCCGATTGCTTCTCTAATGGTAGCGGCGCTGATTAACTGCAAACCTTTAAATTCATCTTTACCCGGTTTTATTTCAGCAAGATTGGCTTCAGGTAAAATAAAACGCCTGAAGCCTAATTTTTTGGCTTCGTGCAGGCGCTGCCGGATCCGGCTTACCGGCCGGATTTCCCCGGTCAGGCCCACTTCTCCCACGGCCACGGTATCGGAGCTCAATGCTTTCCCTTTCAGGCTGGAAGTCAAGCTTAAGGCCAGTGACAAGTCGGCGGCGGTTTCATAGAGGCGCACCCCGCCGACCACGTTGACAAAGGTATCGAGGCCGAAAAAGGTGATCCCGGCATGCTTTTCCAGCACGGCCAAAACCAGGGCTACCCGGTTTAAATCAATGCCGGTGGAAGTGCGCTTGGGGGTGGGATAACTGGTCGGGGCCACCAGGGACTGGATTTCAACTAAAAGCGGCCTGGTCCCTTCCATGCTGGCGGTAATCACCGCGCCCGCAGCCTGCTCGCTGCGCCGGGTGATAAACAGGTGCGAAGGGTTGGTTACTTCCACCATCCCCTCGTTTTCCATCATGAACACCCCGATTTCATTGGTTGAACCAAAGCG
>PUKR01000119.1 GCA_003552365.1 Syntrophomonadaceae bacterium | reverse complement strand
TTTACATCTTTGCCGTCTGTTTCCAGGGTGTCGATCAGGGATTTCACCGCCTGCTGGGCCTGGGCGATAGCCATACCGTAGCCGGGGACAATGATCACCTTTTCGGCCTTGTGCAAGAGCGTCGGAGCTTCGGCTATCTTTGCAGATGTACTTTCAGCATCTGTGGCGGTAGTTTCTGCCGGTTCTTTATCTGCTGCTATTTTCCGGTAATCTGTTAAAAGCTTTGGTACTGTTTGTGCGGCATCACCGAAGAGGGGCACGGCATTTTCCTGATCGCCAAGGGTGTTTTTCACCCCGGAATAAGCGTCATCCATGCGGAGGTTGCAAATGATGATATTTTTAGCTTCGGCGACATTTAATATGGGCATCCCGTAAATCGGGGTTCCTTTTGCGGTAGTGGCCGCCGGGTTGATTACATCGCTTGCTCCCACTACTACGGCTACATCGGTTTCGGGAAACTCCGGGTTGATGGTATCCATTTCATAAAGTTTGTCGTAATCCACGCCTACTTCTGCCAGGAGGACGTTCATGTGTCCCGGCATTCTTCCGGCCACCGGGTGGATAGCCACCTTTACATCTTTGCCGTCTGTTTCCAGGGTGTCGATCAGGGATTTCACCGCCTGCTGGGCCTGGGCGATAGCCATGCCGTAGCCGGGGACAATGATCACCTTTTCGGCCTTGCGTAAAAGGGTTGGGGCATCATCGGTTTGGGCAGCTGCTTTTTCACCTGCCGGTGTTTTTTCTACTGCAGCTCCTTTTGGTTTAGCTTCCCCTGCGCTTTCCCTGCTATCATCCTTCAATCCAGGATCAGCGGCTGTTTTCACTTTAAAACTTCCCAAAACAGCCGGGAGGTTTCGGTTCATGGCCCGGCACATCAGCTGGGTTAAGATCATGCCTGCCACACCGACGAGCGAGCCAACCCCGGCCAGCAGAAAGTTTCCCACTGCCAGCCCGCTTACAGCAGCGGCTACCCCGGAGAGGGAGTTTAGAAAAGAAATAATTACCGGCATGTCAGCCCCGCCGATCCTTAAAGCCATCAGCCATCCGTACAGGGCAAAAGCGGCTAAAATTAAAAACGTGTAAAGGGGTGCCTGGATGAAAATCAGGATAACAATAAAAATTGCACCCAGGGCAAGCAGCAAGCGCAGGCTAAAATCATGGCCCCTAAAAAAAACCGGCTTTTGGGAGATCATGCTGTGAAGCTTCAAAGCGGCAACTACACTGCCGGTGAAAGTAAGTGTTCCGATTCCCAGGGCTAAACCGGCCGTCAGCCAGAAAAACCAGAGATCAGCCCCTGTTTCTACAGCCATGGCTGTTCCGGCAACCAGGGCGGAGGCCCCGCCGCCAAACCCGTTAAAGAGAGCGACAGTTTGGGGCATTTGAATCATTTTTACCTGGCGGGCCAGGATAATCCCTGCAACACCGCCGATAAATATGTAGAGCCAGGCTAAAGACTCTAATATCCCCAGTTCCAGGAAAACAAAACCGATTGCCAGGGCCATGCATAAAGCCCCCAACCGGTTGCCCCAAAGGGCGGTGCGGGGAGATTGCATTAACCGAATGCCTATTATGAAGCCTGCAGTTAAAAGTACCGGGATTGCGTATTCCAGTAAAATGGTGATCACTCCTTAATACCTTCCTTATTCTTTTTCTTTGTTTTTAAACATGCGAAGCATTCGTTCCGTGACCCAAACCCCCCCTGCCACATTAATCATCGCTAAAATGATTGCCGCTGCGGCTAAACTCTTTATTTCTGCAGGAGCTGTGGTATATATTACAATCGAACCTAAAACAGTAATGCCGGAAAGGGCGTTCATCCCGGACATCAGTGGAGTGTGCAGCAGAGAGGGGACTGCAGAAATTACCTGGTAGCCCAGGACAGCGCAGATAACCAGGAAGACTATTATTACGGGATTCAACGATTAAAACCTCCTTGCCCGGAGCATGGGATAGGGATTATTTATTTTAACTTCATTGCCTTTAGAGTTCCTTCGTGGACAACTTTGTTGTTTCTGGTGACCAGGGATTCCTGGATAACTTCGTCGTTCAGATCAAATTTCAACTTGCCGTCTTCAATTAAATAATTAAGGTAATTATAAGTGTTTTGAGCAAATAACTTTGAAGCATCGACCGGCAGGTAAGCGGGTATATTTAAAAGGCCGCTGATGAAAACTCCGTTGTAATCGTATTCTTCACCCCGCCTGGATAGTTCACAGTTGCCGCCCTGGTCGATGGAAATATCAGTTATAACCGAACCCTTTTTCATTTTATCTACCATATTTTTTGTCACCAGCAGCGGGGCCACTTCTCCGGGGATCAAAGCGGCTAAAATTACGGCATCGCTTTCTTCAATATGTGGAGTAAGTAGTTCCCGTTCTTTTTCGTACCATTCTTCAGTAAGGCTTTTGGCGTAACCCCCTTCTCCCACACCCATGCCTTCAGGCAGCTCAAAAGGAATTGGTTCCACCCCTAAGCTTTTTGCCTGTTCATTTGCCTCCGGCCTGATATCTAAACTTTTTACTTTGGCTCCCAGCCTTTTAGCGGTGGCAATAGCCTGCAATCCGGCCACTCCTACTCCTACGACCAGGAACTGGGCCGGCTGCAACACTCCGGCGGTTGTGGGCATCATTGGAACAAAGCGGGAGAGGTTGTGGGCAGCGGTAATTACCGATTTATAGCCGGCTACCGTGCTCATAGAGGTCAGGGTATCTAAATGCTGGGCCCTGGAGATCCTGGGAATACTATCAAGGGTAAAACTGGTAATACCCCTGTCTGCCAGCATTTTTACCATTTCATGGTTTGCCGGGTTAGCCGGGTGCAAAAAAGAAATGAGAATGCAATTTTCAGGCATGAGATCTACTTCATGCTTGCCGAGTTCTTCATTGAGCTGGGGTTCCTTAACTTTAATAATTAAGTCGGCATTACGGTAAACTTCTTCGGCATCGTTTAAAACTTCTGCTCCTACCCGGATATAATCTTCATCGTGAAAAAAGGATTTTTCCCCGGCAGCGCTTTCGATTAAAACCCTTGCCCCCTGTTTAATGCATTGTTCAACAGTTTGTGGCGAGGCTGCAACCCTTCTTTCACCGGCCATAATTTCCCGGGGGACCGCAATGGTAAGACCGTTGAATTTCATCACAACACATCTCCTTTATCATGTAATCATAACAATGGTCTTTTTGCCCGAAAAACATTTATTTTGGGCACATCAATTACTTTAATTGTACAAATAGCAACCTAAACTGGATATTGTAAAACAATAAATAAGGGCGCCTCGATTATCACGTTAATGTGTTAATCTTTCGCCCTTTACTTAAAAAAGGTTTTAGTTCAAGAGTCCAAAACCTTTTTTTTCGGTACCCTGCAAAATAGAAGGAGTTTGCCAGAGGCCTGCCCTCCCTATGGGTATTTATTGATTATCTCATTAAATTATAACAGTATTCTTTGACAATTGTCAATCAAGTTAAATTATGATTTTTTTAATAAGTGAAAATGTTGTTGCCCATCTAGTGAAAATAGTGAAAATTATTTTGCTGAAAAGAAGGGTTTTAAGGCAAAACAGCGAATAAATTTTTAGTTAATATTTATTACCGTAAACCTTGTGACTTCGGGTTCTTTGGTTGTTGCAATAGCTATAAGTATTTCAGAAATCCGGTAATTTAGAGGGGGTGTTTAAGGGGAAGCTGATCGTAAGTAAAGCCGGGTTCAAAAAAATTAATAAAAAGGAGTTGTTTTGAGTTGGCAGAGGCGCTTTTAGCTTTCAATGATTGGCTTAATTCTGTTGTGTGGGGTCCTCCCTTTATGGTTCTCCTAGTAGGAACCGGCCTTTATCTGACTGTCCGATTGGGGTTCTTTCAATTTACCCACCTGGGTCACGCCTGGAAGCATACTTTCGGGCGCTTTTTTGCCAAAACCGCAGAAGAGGAAGGTGGGGCAATCACTTCTTTCCAGGCGGTAGCTTCAGCAATGGCCGCCACTATCGGGGTCGGTAACATTGCCGGGGTTAGCACTGCTATAGCGCTCGGTGGTCCCGGCGCGGTATTCTGGATGTGGCTTACCGCTCTGGTTGGAATGGCTACCAAGTTTGGAGAAGCCAACCTGGGGCTAAAATACAGGGAGATCGATCCGGAAACCGGGGAAATATCCGGTGGGGTTATGTATTACATCGAAAAAGGGCTTGGCCCCAAGTGGAAACCACTGGCTGTTGCTTACGGATTGCTGGCCGGAATTGCCGCTTTCGGGATTGGCTGCATGGTGCAGGCAAACACCGCCGCTCATGCTTTTGAAACCGGCTTTGGTGTTCCTCCCTACATATCCGGTATTGTCATCGTTGTGTTGGTTGCCCTGGTTACCCTCGGCGGGATTAAGCGGATTGCTATGACCGCCGAAAGAATCGTGCCCGCCATGGCCATAATTTATATTATTGCTTCATTGATTATTATTATAATGAACCTACCCCACCTGGGCTGGGCGTTCGGGCAGATTTTCTATTATGCTTTTAACCCTATATCAGCTACCGGCGGTTTTGCCGGGGCAGGCGTTGCGGCTGCGGTTCGCTATGGTATTGCCCGCGGCATTTTTTCCAATGAAGCCGGGCTTGGAGCAGCTTCCATTGTGCATGCTCAGGCAAGAAATGTGCCCACCCGCCAGGGGATGTGGGGGATCTGGGAAACCTTCATCGATACGATTGTAGTTTGTACCATGACCTCCCTGGTGATTATCCTTACCGGAGCATATGTAACCGGGACAACCGGGGCCGAACTGGCTTCAACTGCTTTTACAAAGGGATTGCCCGGGCCAGGAGGTTACCTGGTTTTGATTTCTCTTATTCTTTTCTCTTATACGACCATGCTCACCTGGAATTTCTATGGTGAAAAAAGCTGGGAATATATCTTTGGTAGGGGGATAGTTCTCCCTTACCGGATTCTATTCCTGATCTTTTTATTCGTCGGGGCTATTGGTGGCCTGGTCTTAATCTGGGATATTGCCGATACCATGAACGGACTGATGGCTGCGCCCAACCTGATTGCGTTATTGGTCCTGGCGGGGGTCCTTGCCAGGGAGAAGGACGATTACCTGAAGAGCTTGAAAGGTAAAATCAAGCCGCCGGGTAAGTGAAATTAACAATTAAATATAATTATTATTGCTCAGCTTTGCTGCATTGTCGCCTTTATTGTCTGCGATGAGCCGGCACTGGTCCGGTCCAAAAGGCAGCCCGGCTGAATAGTAGCTTTAATTTAATCTTTAATGTGATTAATCCCCGGCCTGTCAAAAATATGATCGGCCGGGGATTATTTATAAAGCAAGGTTATGTTTGCTAACTCAAGCAGGAACAGGCTAAGATTTCTTGAAAACATAAGTTTAAATTATTAGACAGGACGGTGCTATCATTGAACATTCCATTAAGGGCCACCCGGGCTGAAATAAACCTGGATCACCTGAAGCATAACCTCACCTGTTTTAGAGAGCGTATTAAAGGCCAAACAGAAATTATGGCCGTAGTTAAAGCTGACGGTTACGGGCACGGTTCAGTGGAAGTAGCTGGTCTTGCCTTAAAATATGGGGCCGGCTGGTTGGGAGTGGCTTTTGTTGAAGAAGGCATTAAACTGCGTGAAAATGGATTTACCGCTCCAATTTTAGTTCTTAACCCGCCTTTTGCCGACCAGCTTCACCTGTTTTTTGAGTATGACTTGATTCCCACTGTTTTTACCATGGAAAAGGCCGAATTGGTTTCAGCACTTGCCGTTAAAAAAAAGCGGAATAAAGAAGTGCATCTAAAAGTAGATACCGGTATGGGCCGGATTGGAGTTTTCCCGCATACGGCAGCTGAAGCTTTTTTAGAAAAAATCAGGGCCCTGCCTAACCTGGCGGTAGGGGGCATTTATACCCACTTTGCCACTGCCGATGAAAGGGATAAAAGTTATGCCTGGGAGCAACTCTCAAGTTTTTATGAGCTGATCCACAGTTTGAAGAAAAAGAAGATCTGTCCTCCGGTTGTTCATGCCGCAAACAGCGCCGCTGCCCTGGAAATACCGGAATCATGGTTTGACCTGGTCCGGCTGGGGATTAGCATGTACGGCCATTACCCTTCACCGGAAATAAACAAGAAAATTATACCCCTGAAACCGTTGATGAGTTTAAAAAGTAATATTTCCTTCCTTAAGCAGGTGCCTGCTGGAACCTGTATCAGCTACGGGTGTACATGGAAAGCTAAATCTGATACCAGGGTTGCAACGGTACCGCTTGGCTATGGCGATGGTTACAGCCGGTTGCTATCCAACAAGGCCGGGGTTTTAATCAGGGGAAAACGTTATCCTGTCATCGGTAGAGTATGCATGGATCAATTTATGGTTGATGTCAGCCCGGATCCAGATATAAAAGCAGGGGATGAAGTGGTGTTATTTGGGAAACAGTGCGGCGGAAAACCCAATGAGGCTATCACGGTTGAAGAGATCGCCGGCTTGATGGGGACTATTAATTATGAAGTGCTATGTGCCGTAGGGAAAAGGGTGCCAAGGGTTTATTTATAAAATAAACATAATTACATTTTATTTGTTTTTTTTAGCGCGATAAATACCAGTTGCTATTGAGCGAATATTGTCGTAATATAGAGTTAGAAGAACATTTTGAAACTGGGTTCCTTTCTTTTTAACACTACTTGTAAAGGAGGCATCGGTAAATGCCGGCTTATGAGTATATCTGTAAAGATTGTAAAAAGATCACCGAGGTGCGGTTAAGTTTCGAGGAAAAAGAAAAAGGCCTAAATGTGAAATGTGAGCACTGTGGAAGCGAGAATACAAGTCAATTTTTTGGGAACATGATGGTTGCCGCTAATTTTCCATTACATTGAGTGATTTTTTAGCTACATTAAAAGGGTGCAGGTGGATTATCACCTGTCCTTTTTTTATTCCCACTAACCCTTGCCTGTTTATTTGCGGAAATATATAATGAGCCTATATTTTAATTAATCGCAGGTTTCAGAGTTTATGCCTGCTAATTAAAAAAGGGGTGAGGATTATTCTGCGGGCACCTGATTTTTTTAACCTTAAGGGGATAGTCTATAAAAATCTTTTTGATGACAGTGAATATGTGTGGGAAGCTTTACCGCGGTTAAAACCTTTTATAATGGAACATCTAAACCCAAATGTTGAAGATTTACGCCGGGGCGGTACATTGATTAATAAAACTATTGTACTTTATAAAGGTGAGGTTATCAGCGCAGGTTTTGAGCTTGATACCGGCGGTCAAAAGCCGCTGGTAAAAATAGATGGTCAGATCCTGGAAGGGGCCAGTATTATTTTTAACGGGGCGATTTTAATGGACGATCAAATCCAGGTTGGTGAAGAGGTGATTATTGAACCAACAGCCCTGGTCAAGGGCCCTGCAATTATTGGAAACCGCTCTGAAATCAGGCACGGAGCCTATATCCGAGGAGACACTTTAATCGGAGATGACTGTGTTGTAGGGCATACCACAGAAATTAAATCTTCGGTAATGCTGGGTGGCAGTAAAGCGGGGCATTTTGCCTATATCGGGGATAGTATTCTTGGAAAGGTGAACCTCGGTGCGGGGACCAAGCTTGCCAACTTAAAAATGGTTGATTCCCCGGTGGTTTTAAGTATCGAAAACAGGGCATATGAAACCGGCTTGCGTAAGTTCGGAGCGATCCTTGCAGATGGAGTGGAAACCGGCTGCAACAGTGTGACTGCCCCCGGCACAATTATCGGGAGAAATTCTTTGCTTTACCCGGCTGGAACGGCGAGAGGCTACTATCCTCCCGAAACAGTGATCAAATTTAAGCAACAGCAGGAACTTGTAGAAAAAAACCGCAATGAGGGTTAAGCTAAGCATGGATCAAATACACGGCTTGTTGAAAAAAAATGGACCGCTGGTTGGTAAAGAGTTAATAGAAAAAACCGGCCTGGATGTTTTTGATGCCTGGAAAGCATGTCAAAAATCAGGGCGAGTGACGGCCCGTACCATTGGCAACCCCTACCTGCGATTGGATCAGAAGATTGAGAATTATGCCCGCCTTTCTCCTTCGATCATGAGAGAATTTTTAAATTACACGGTTATAGGTTTGCATAAAGATGAACTTCTTATTACAGGGAGGGCGGAGGAGCTTGCTGACCATATAACTTATATCAGTAGAAAAAAGTTTGATTTAGCCAGGGACTCGATATGCCGGGTTCTTAACGAGCATCCTGATAAGGAAAGCATATTCATGCATTCTGTTTTTATTCTTGCCGGCGATGTGATCTACAATATGGCCCACTCAGAACCACGTCCCGAGGCCTCAACCGGTGAACTGGTTAAAGGCTCCGACCTTGATGTTATCGCGGTAACAGACGATTTGCCTGAAGAAGAAATTTATAAACTGGATCAGTTGATTTACAGGGAAAAATATAATTTGCTGTTTAACCCGGCCCAGAAAGAAGAACTCGATTATGTAGTTAAAGATCTGGATACGGTCAAACGGCAGTTGCAGTTTGAAGGTTTTAAGGACATGGTTGCTTCAAAAATTCTTTATGAGGGGATTTATCTATGTGGCAGCTATGATCTATACCTGGTGATTAAAGAAATGCTGGAAGAATATGGCGTTAGCGAGAAGCTCAAGTTGCTTGAAGAAAAAGCGCACAGTGATCGGGTTGAAGCGGAGGAAGTTTTGTTATTAGCTCCTGGCTCTGTTAAAAGGGACGAACTGCTGTTACTCTTTTATACTA
>PUKR01000007.1 GCA_003552365.1 Syntrophomonadaceae bacterium | reverse complement strand
CAGAGAATGGTTATTATGAAGCGCTTTGATTGGCTTTATTGTGCACTTCTGCTTAGTTGTCAAAAAGAGCGATCTCAATTATAATAAGCTTAGAATGTAGATGAGAATGGTCAAATAATAAGCTGGTTGCCAATCAGCAATCAAAAAAAGAAGGTTAAGAGCCATGAGTGTCAGAAACTATATTGAACAAAAACTGGAACAGGGTGCGGTTCATATAACGCTGATAGATCCTTCCCGGCAGGTACCCGAGGCGGCAGGCAGGCTTGCTGAAACTGCCCAGGATGTCGGAAGCGATTTGATATTTGTCGGGGGTTCCTCGGGAGTTACCCAGCGAGCACTTACCGAGACGGCCGAGTTGGTTAAACAGAAAACTTCCATCCCGGTGCTTTTTTTTCCAACCGGTACCGAGTCGGTCTGTTTAAACCTTGACGCATTTCTATTTTTGAGCTTGCTTAATTCCCGTAACTCACAGTTTATCAGCGGGACCCAGTCGCGCCTCTCGTCTGTTTTGAGCCGGCTGGATGTCGAAGTTTTATCTATAGGCTATATTATGATTGAACCGGGGATGAAGCTTGGAGAGATTGGAGAAGCAGATTTAGTTACCCGTGATAACTTCTGGCAGGCTATCGGCTATGCCCTGACCGCCCAGTATATGGGAATGTCATATGTTTTTCTTGAAGCCGGAAACGGGGCCGCCCAACCGGTCCCGGCCGGGATGATCCGCGCGGTTAAAAGAGAAATTAAGATTCCCCTGATCGTCGGAGGCGGAATTCGCACGGCAATTGATGCCAGGCGTGTACGCCAGGCCGGTGCAGATATAGTGGTTACCGGTACGGTCATCGAAACTGCCGGTTACCGGGAAAGGCTGCGTTCCATTCTTAGCGCCCTTAAAGAATAAGTAGTTGCGGATAAGCATAGGCCACCTCACCCGCAACAAGTACAATTGCCCTGGCAAACGATTAAGAATTAAGCTGCGGGTTGCCTTAATTTATAAGGGTTAACCCGGATTTTATCTGGCACATTCCCCGCCGCGGCCGGTTAATATTTCAAGGGCATGTTCAAGGACGGGGGAAATTACTGACAGGCATTCCCGGACTGCCCTGGGGCTGCCCGGCAGGTTGATGATTAAAGTCGAACCCACGATCCCGGCCGTTCCCCTTGACAGCATTGCTTTACTGGTATTTTTCGCGGTTTCCCGGCGGATTGCTTCCGGGATTCCCGGCACCAGGCGTTCTACCACATCAAGGGTGGCTTCGGGGGTAATATCACGGGGGCTAAGGCCGGTTCCCCCGGTGGTAAAGACAGCGTCAATATTCGCGCCGGCCATTTTTTTCATCGCTTCGGCCAGGCCTGCCCGCTCATCGGGAATGATTGCTGAATTAACAACCTCGCCATAAGGTAAAAGCATTTCTTCTATTACGGGACCGCTTTCGTCTTTTCTCTCTCCCCCGGCGCCTTTATCGCTGGCGGTAATCACCCCGAAACGGTATGAATTTTTAAGGATCAGTTCATCGCCCACCTTTATTTTCCCATCTTTTATAACCTCGGCAAAAATTCCTTCCCGGGGCATCACACAGTCCCCGGCCTGGTAATAGATGGCACAGCGGTCGTGGCACTCCTTACCGACCTGGCTTACCCGCAGGATTGCTTCTGTGCCGGCTAAAAGCCTGGTGCCTACCGGTAGATTAACCAGGTCGATACCCCTGGTGGTCAGGTTTTCGGCAAAATCTCCGGGGCCGACCTCCAACCCCCGGGCAACCATTTTGGCGATGCTTTCTTCAGCCAGCAAACTGACCTGGCGATGAGCAAACCCGGCATGGGCATCGTCCTTTAACCCCTTGTCTTTAATCAAATAGCTTTCGCCTATATTTTTTTTCCTTTCACCTTTGTTAGCACTGGTGCATACAGCAATTATTTCTGCCATTGATCATTCTCACGGCGGTAATGACCGGAGCGACCTCCTTTCTTTTCTACCAGGCGTATATTTTCAATGACCATGTTTTTATCCACGGCCTTGCACATATCATAGATGGTTAAAGCAGCGGCGCTGACCCCGGTTAAAGCTTCCATTTCAACTCCCGTTTGCCCGGCAAGTTTAACCCTGACACCAATTTCAATCCGGGCAGGATTATCTTCCACCGGGTTGAAATCAACTGCTACCCCGGAAACACCAAGCGGGTGAGCCATCGGAATGATTCGACCGGTTTCTTTAACTGCCATGATTGCCGCCACTTGAGCAACGCTTAATACATCACCTTTCTTTATATTTCCGGATTGGATTAACCTTAAAGTTTCTTGCTTCATGGTTATCTTTCCCCTGGCGTAGGCTTCGCGCATGGTCTGTTCTTTGGCGCTGACGTCGACCATGTGGGGTCTCCCGGCCTGGTCAAAATGGGTCAGTTTGCCTGTTTTGCCGGAGTTAACAGCGCCGGGGTTACTAATTTGGTTACAAATAAAATCGGCTAACCCTGCAGTATCTTCCATGGCAAACAGGGGCAGATCAAGATCGAGAGTTTTATCGTCAGTAATAACAGCGACTGTATTATCCGGCAAGAGTGGTTTGCTGCCAGGTTCCCGGCGGAAAACTTCGATTTTGGGGTAGCTGCTTTTTTTATTGCCCTCGATGATTATTAAATCAAAATCCTTCAGCAATCTGGAGACAGCTTCTATACTCCCGTTACCGGTGGAGTTACCATGGGCAGTTCCTAGCAAAATGTATTGATCCGGGGTGGTAAATCCGGAAATATCCGCTCCGGCCCGGGCAAAACGCCAGCTGTCTTTTCCCGGCAAATCAAGATCGTACTCTTTCAAATTACCTTTTAGGGCAGCAACCCGCAGGCCTCTTTGTTTTAGTTCGGGCAGCAATTTCTCCAGGATTGTAGTTTTCCCGGTTTTAGATCGGGCCGCAACTAGATTAATGATAACCGGTGCCATAAAATCACCTCGTTTAACCCCCGGTCTGGGACATGCCGCGCATTTTGTCCCGCTGTACGCTGTCACATTCTTTATCCGCAGCCATTAAATGCTCGACCGGTTTACTGCCGAGCACTTCCCTGATCAAGTCCTGCAGGGCTTTTTTGCTTCCCAGGGCCGGGCGTACTGATTTTTCATCCTGCCAGTAAAGGCAAGCCTTGAGAGTTCCCTCCGCGGTTAAGCGTAAGCGGTTACAGCTGCTGCAGAAATGCTTGCTGATGGGATGAATCAAACCTACGGTTCCCTGTCCTCCGGGGATAGTATATGATTCTGCCGGTCCCGCTCCACCGGGCAGGGGAACCGGTGACAGGGGAAGTCCTGCCCCGGCAGCGGTTTTCTCGATGAAATTTAAAGGCAGGTAATGATCGTCGTAGTTTTGGTCATGGCTCCCGATGGGCATATATTCAATAAAGCGGATATGCAGCGGTTTTTCCCGGACCAGATCCAGGAAATCGAGCACTTCATCGTCATTAATGCCTTTCATAAGAACTGTATTCAGTTTAACCGGATGCAGGTTGTTTTCCAGGGCGGCTTCAATTCCTTCGAAAGCCTGTTTAAGCTCACCGCAGCGGGTTACTTGTCTGTACTTTACCGGGTTTAAGGTGTCAAGGCTGATATTGACCCGGTTTAGTCCTGCTTCCTTTAAAGCGGCGGCATAACGGGGCAAAAGATGGGCATTGGTGGTCATCGATAGATCCTCTATGCCGGGCGTCCCAGAAATTAACTGGATTAATTCCACTAAATTTTTTCTTACCAGCGGTTCGCCGCCGGTAACCCTGATTTTACTGAGGCCCAGTTCCGCACCTGCTCTTACAACCTGGTGAATTTCTTCATAACTCAGGATTGCCTCGTGGGAGGTTTGCTCAATTCCGTCTTCAACCATACAGTAAACACAGCGCAGGTTACAGCGGTCGGTTACCGAAATTCTTAAGTAATCGTGTTTTCTTCCCTGTCCATCATTTAGAGGCATGTAATTTACTCCTTTACTTTTCTGCCGGAAGTTTTATCAGTGCCGGGAAAAACTTACGACTATAACAAAATTTATTGTGTTTGCTCAGCCGTGCTCTTTTGGCCCGGCGACGGCTCACCTAAGGGAAATGGCAACGCTTCAGCTTTAGGCTTTCGCTTTGGTTGCGCTTTAGCATTCGCCCTCTAAGGCTTTAGGCCTCAGGCGTCCTGCCTCCATGCAGGCCGACCGGCTACAGCCTTTGCTTCATCGGCCATTGCAACCGCTTTACCTGCAATGTCTTCAGTCCAAAAGCAGCACGGCTGAGCACTTGCATTTATTTAGTTAGTTGCTTTTAATTCTTTTCCCGCATCTCTCATGCTGTAGCCTCCCAAAGCTTCAGCCTGTTCCTGGAACTGTGGATCCGTGATAATGGCAAATAGTTTTTCCGCTTCACTGCTCTGGTAAAAAGAATCAGTAAAAAGAAGATCGTAACGCTCTTCGACAAGGGGCACAAAATCAAGGCCAAAAGCTTTTGCGGCCGGCAGGATACCCAAGCCCGCCTGCGCCGTCCCGGCGGCTACGGCTGCTGCAACGTTTAAGTGGGTATATTCTTCGCGCTCGTACCCGTAGATTTGTCCGGGAGAAATACCTGATTCTTTCAAAAGGTGGTCAAACAGCATCCTCGTTCCCGCTCCTTTTTGCCGGTTGACAAAGCTCAATCGTGAATCAGCCAGTTGTTTTATAGTTTCCAGGCCGTCCGGGTTTCCGCGGGGGACAATCCATCCCTGCATCCGGTAAGCTAAATTGATCAGGTGAGTTTTTACCCCGGGCAGCATTTTTTTTATGTATGGCAGGTTATATTCTGCTGTTTCGGGGTCAAAGAGGTGGACACCGGCCAGGTGGGCCTGTCCTTTACCGATAGCAACAATCCCGCCCATGCTTCCCAGATGAGCGGAAGACAGGTTCATCCCCGGGTTACGCTCTTTTAAGGCTGTGGCTAGAAGGTCGATAATCAGATCATGGCTGCCTGCAGCCAGCAGGTTATAGCTGAGCTCGTTTTCCGGGCGGTAAAGCTCCATCTCCACGATTTGATCCTGTTCAAAGCCCAGGGAATTAGAGGGGATTACCAGCAGGCCGTCTGCACGCACCAGCGACATGGTTACTCCTGCACCGCGGGTTAGGGGGTTTGCGATATAGCGGCCGTTTACAAAACCAATATTCATGCGCACAAATTCTTCAACCCCGATTTCCGAGACCACCCTTCTGCCCAGGGTTACAGGCAGTTTTTCCCGGGAAGGGACGATTTGCCCAAAATACCGGTAGATAAGCGGTTTTATAAACCATTCCAGGCTTAAATATGCGGATACCGGGTAACCGGGTAGGCCGATCACCGGTTTATTTTTAGCCTTTCCCAGGATTGTCGGCTTGCCTGGCCGGGTGGCTACCCCGTGAATAAATACTTCTCCCAGGCTTTCTATGGCAGAGAAAGTATAGTCTTTTTCACCGGCCGAAGATCCGGCGTTGATCAAAACCAGGTCATATTTTTCCAGGGCTTCCCGGAGGGTGTTTTTGATTTGATCCGGTTCGTCCGGGACTACCCGGAAAATTACCGGCTCTGCCCCCCATTCCTTTAGGTAAGAGGCAATCACCGTGCTGTTAAAATCGGGGATGCTGCCTTTTTCTCTTTTACTGCCGGGATCGACAATTTCAGTGCCGGTGGGAATAATCGCGGCCGATGGTCTGGCCAGCACAGATATTTCAGTAATGCCCCCGGCCAAAATTGCTCCCAAATCCGGGGGGTGCAGCAAGTGGCGGGCGGGGACGATCAATTCGCCTGCCACCACGTCTTCGCCGACAGCGCGAACATGCTGCCAGGGAACGGCCGGGGCAATTATTTCAGCTTCTCCGCTCTCCAGCATTTGGATGTCTTCGATTTTTATTACAGCATCAAACCCTGCAGGCAGCGGCTCGCCGGTATTTATGCTGCAGAACTCCGAACCGGGTTTTAACCGAAGCGGTTCCTGGTCGGAGGCTTTAAAAGTATTTTCAGCCCGGACGGTGATCCCGTCCATCGCTGCGGAGTGGTAACCGGGCATGGAAACTCTGGCAAAAACAGGATTGGCGGTTACCCGGCCCGCTGCATCAGTTACTGCTATGGTTTCATATGTTCCAGGGATCGTGGTTTGGCTTAAAAATTTTTCAAGCGCTTCTTCCCTGGGAGTATTGCTCAGGTAGACCTTTCGCAATTAAAACCCTCCACTCTAGAATACAGCTTAAGAGATATTAAGCTGTCTTTTTAATTTTTTAATTCCATCATGGCTGCACAGCCATAAAATTGACAGGCTGTTGGTTAAATTGCCCGCAACCGCGAACACTCAAAAAAATATATTTTAATTCCAAAGGGCAACTTCCACTTCTTCCCCTGCGTTTAATCCTTCCTTTTCTGCAGCGACTACCAGGAAGCCGTCTGCTTCGGCAAGGGTGCGCAGCATCCCGGACCGTCCGAAGATCGGTTCTGCATTAATTGAGTTTCCGGATTGATCCAGTTTGATCCGCACGTAGTCTGTCCGCCCGGAACGTGAGGCAACGTTGCGTGAAAGCCGGGCTTTTACCGTAGGAGTAAAACGGAAGCTTTCATGGCCGGCCAAACGTTCCAGGATAGCCCCGCCAAATAAAGCAAAGACATTTAGAGCCGAAACCGGATGGCCCGGCAAGCCCAAAACCGGCTTGCCATTGCAGCTGGCCAGTAAGGTCGGTTTACCGGGCTGGATTGATATGCCTTCAACCAGCAACCCGGGTTGCCCTAATTCCTGCATGGTCCCGGCAGTATGATCCCTGCTGCCCACTGAACTGCCACCGGTAAAAACAAGCATATCAACTTCGTTAAGCATTTTGCGGCTTTTCTCCAGGTATGTTGAAAAATCATCGGGGAGAATCCCGCCGTATTTCACTTCCGCACCTTTTTGTTCTGCCAGGAAACTTAATGCCGGGGCGTTGCTGTCTCTAATTTTACCGGGATCTAATTGCCGTGTATTATAATCAACCAGTTCATCGCCGCTGGTAAAAAGCCCGATTAACGGTTTGCGGTAAACTTCAAGTTCTGCAATACCAAGGGAGGCAAGCAGGCCGATTTCAGAAGAGCGCAGGCGGTGGCCTTGATCTAAAACCAGGCCTTCTTTTTTAAGGTCTTCACCGCGGTGGATTACGTTTTCACCGGGCGCTACCTGGCGGAAACACTGGATTACACTGCCGGCTGCTTCCGTGTCTTCGATCATCACTACGGCATCGGCTTCCGGTGGAAGCATACCGCCGGTGTGCACCAGGCAGCACTGGCCGTTTTGTATTGAAGGGGCAGGTTGCCCCATTAATATTTCAGCGCTGTATTCCAGCATTGCCGGCATCCCTTCACTTGCCCCGAAGGTATCCCTGGCGGCTAAGGCATAGCCGTCCACGGTTGAACGATTGAAATCGGGGACATTTTCGGGAGAATAAACCGGTTTCGCTAAAATGCGGCCCCCTGCCTTTTCCAACCTTAGTTTTTCGCTTTCAAGCGCTGTAAATTGTTCCCGGATTAAGCTAAATACTTCTTCGGGGCTGCTGACCCTCATTAGTTTCATTGAGACACCTCTTAACCACAACATAAGCCGCGCCTCCTCTTTCAAGGAAACGCGGCTTTTTAGCCATGCTCTCCTTTCCAAGTACGGGAGGCGGGGGGATTTCTCCCCCAACCCTGGCCTTCCACCATTGCCTTTTTAACGGGCGGTAGGTGAAGAGGCTCGGAGGTTGCTTTTATCAGTCAATACAAATTATAACATATCCTGATCAGTATGGGAACAGAAACAGGCCAAGCACCGCACCGGCGGCAATAAAATAAAGCGGGCTGATCCTGGTTAAGACGCTGGCTGCGAACAGGGCGATAAAGATGAGGGTGCTTGACAGGTCGATAACCGCCGACTGGCCGAGGGTAAAAGAGGCCAGAAGGATCAGGGCGATTAATCCAGAACGCAAACCGTTTATAAAATTTCCTGCCTGCGGGCTTTGAATTACCTTGATCAGGATCCGGGAAAGGGCCAAAAGCAGGATTAAAGAAGGAGAGATAACTCCCAGGGTTGCGAACACTGAACCGGGCACTCCCGCGGTGGTGTAGCCTATAAATGTGGCCGCATTAACTGATACCGGGCCGGGGGTCATCTCTGCCACGGCAATAATATCAAGGAATTCGGAACTGCTCATCCAGCCGTGCCCTTTAATTACTTCGGCCTCCATCAGCGGAATCATGGCATACCCACCACCGATGGTAAAAAGGCCGATTCTAAAAAAAGATAAGAACAGTGACAGTAAAATGCTCTCCATTACCTGTTATCTCCTTTGCAAAATACGAGGCCCAGCAAGCCGCCGGCTAAAAGAATTAAGATTGGATGAATCCCGGTGATTATCGCTGCCAGCAGAAGAACCGCGCAGAGGATGATCCCGTTCAAGCCGTGCAAAATACTGCGTCCCATTTTTACAGCGGCTGTTGCGATCAAGGCCACTACGGCCGGCCTGATTCCATAGAATATTGCTTCAACATAAAGGTTGTCCCGGATGAGCGGATAAAGATAAGCGGCGATGCTGAGCAGTATTATAAAAGAAGGCATGGTAACACCAAGAGCAGCGATAATGCCGCCGGGGTTGCCCCGCAGGCGGATGCCGATTTGAATGGCGCTGTTTAAAGCCAGCTGCCCGGGCATGCTCTGAGTTATAATCAAAATATCGGAAAATACTTCGTAGCTAATCCATTTCTTCTTGTTGACAATTTCCTGCTGGATGACAGGTAAAATTGCGTAGCCGCCACCAAAAGTAAAAGCGCCAACCTTAAAAAAAGTGAGCAAAATGACCCATAATGACACTTCATTTTTTCCTT
>PUKR01000076.1 GCA_003552365.1 Syntrophomonadaceae bacterium | reverse complement strand
TCCGCCATTTTCCGAGCGGCTCTTACGCTGCCGGCGCAGCGAGCGGGACGCCAGGAGCGGGATCACGGTCATCGCAACCAGGAGAGACGCTAAAATCGCACAGGCCACGGTAAGGGCGAACTCCCAGAACAGCTGTCCGGCCAGTCCGGTTAAAAAAACAACCGGGAAAAAGACGCTGATCGTGGTCAGGGTGGAAGCGGTGATTGCACCAGACACTTCCCGGGCCCCTTCTATAGCAGCCTGATCGGGATTTTCCCCAAGCTGGTAACGGCGGTAAATATTCTCACTGACCACAATAGAATTGTCAACCAGCATTCCCGCAGCCAGGGCCAACCCGCCCAGGGTCATCAGGTTTATGGTGAAATCTGCAAAATAAAGCAGGGTAAAAGTGGCGATGATCGCTGCAGGGATACTCAGGGCAATGAACATGGTCGTGCGCCAGTTTTTTAGAAATAAGATCAACACTATTATAGCCAGGATCGCACCGCCCCCAAGAGAATGGGCCAGGTCGGTAAGGGCACGTTCGATTTCTTCGGCCTGGTCCATGGTGATATTAAAATCCACCTGTGAAAAATTACCCCGGCTTTCTTCAGAAAGTTCATCCAAAGCGCCCCTTAGATCACGCGCTACCTGGACTGTATTGGCATCGCCTTCTTTCTGAAGCATCATCCCGATACTGGGCTGCATGTTATAACGGGTAATTGTACTCGGGTTATGAGTGTCCTGTTCAATTTCAGCCAGCATTTCCAGCGATACCGGTATAATTGGAAAGTCATCATCAAAATCGACCCCGGCCATGCCGGTGCCGCCTGAAACCATCGAACCCTGGATGCTCGCGCCGGCCAGATCTCTTAGTCCTTCTTCAAGCAGGCGCGAAGTATCATCGATACCCCGGTCAATATCTCTGCTTATATTCGCAAGCCATTCATTGTAATCGGGGAACTGCACAGCCGGTTCACGGCGCAGTTCTTCCCAGTTCTCGTGAAAGGTGACTAAAATGTAGCGGGAGTTGGCATCGGTAATCAAAGACGAGTCGTTGGCTAACCGGGCAATGTCAGCCTCCGAAAGGCCGTACCGGCTAATGGCGCCCGGGTCCAGGGGGATGATCGCCCGGTTACCATCCCAATCACCATAGCTGACCAGCCAGATATCTTCCAGCCGAACCGAATCACCACCGGTCAAAAACATACCACCATCAGTTTCAGTTAAAGTTCTCTGTCCAAGTGAATCCAGAGAAAGGGCCATCTGCCGGGTTGCAGGGTCATAAGTGATGTGGGGATTGGCTGTAAACAAGCGCAAACTGTCTGCAACATCACCGCCCTGCTCGGCAGCCCAGTCATTATTTACAGGAATAAAAAGTTCGCTTCCTACAATATCTCCCCCGGCAAAATTAAAAATATCGTCCCAGTATATTTCCCGCATAGGAACATTAGAAAAACCACCACCGCCTCCGGGGACAGCTTCCCCGCTTGATAACACCTGGTTCAAGTCAACATTTATTTCCTCACCGATCATTCTCTCCAGCTCATCTTCATCGGTCTGAAAACCGACGACGAGATCTGAGAGCATCTCGCTTTCTGCATAGCGACCAAGGAAACGGATCCTAACCTGCTGCTCATCAAGATCGATAATGCCGGCAGGTAGATCCACCAGGCTGGCCCGAATAATATTTGAGATCTGATCGAAGGATACTCCGTACTCGTTCATCAGGTCAGGAGAAGTGCGCACAAAAACATCCTGCCTGGCCCCACCCTGGACCTGGACACTGGCCATACCGGGAATCGATTCAAGCCTTGGGGATACAGTATCTTCAAGCCACTCAGTCAAATCAACCCGGTTTTCACCACCACTTGCCGCTACCATCATGATCGGCATCAGGGTAGGATCGAATTCAAGGAGCATCGGCTGCTGGACATCGTCAGGAAAGTCTATAAGCTCTAACCTGGTGCTGACATTATCCCGGACATCTTTTACATCCATACCCCAGTCGAACTGCAGTATAACCAGGGAAATACTTTCCTGGGAAACTGAAGAAATACCGGTAATCCCGCTTATCGCCGCAACTTCACCTTCGATTCTCCTGGTCACCAGGTCAAGGGTCTCCTGCGGTGAGCTGCCCGGAAAAGAGGTAATTACCGCCAGGACCGGCGGTTGGATATCAGGGAGAAGGTCCAGGGGGCTCTGGTAAAGGCTAACCGCCCCGATAAGTAAAATTAGAATTAATATAGTGGCCGTAGCTACCGGCCTTTTAACTGCCATTCTCGACAGACCCATGCAAAATACCCTCCGCTGTTAAACCGGGAGAAAGCCGGGAGATAATAAACCCGGCCGACTGGTCGGTCAGTATGGTGCATATTATAACACATTCCGATTATTAATAAAATAGCCTGGACATATTCATAATATTACAAATAAACTAAAGAGAGGATGCGAAGCTCTTGATTAAATCCCAGGCTTCCCTGACATTTTTCTCGGTAGTTGTGCGCTGGCCGATCGATATCCGGATTACATAGCTGCCGTTTAATGAAGTATGGGTAAGAAAAACCCGGCCGCTGCCGTTTACTTTTTCAAGAAGAAGCTTATTCAAACGGTTTAGTTCATCTTCGGAAACACCCTTTTTCTTGAAGCGGAAACAAACCAGGCTGAAATCAACCGGGGCCATCAATTCAAACCGTTCGTCCTCCTCAACCCAGCTTTTGAAGGTTTCGGCCAGCCTGATGTGTTCCCGGATCACATCCTGCAATCCTTTGATTCCGTAAGAGCGAATTACAAACCAGAGCTTAAGCGCCCTGAAGCGGCGCCCCAGCTGGATGCCCCAATCCCGGTAATTTTTAACCACCGCATCATACCCGGTCTTTAAGTATTCGGGGTGTATTTCAAAAGTGCGGGTAAGCAGCTCTTCATCTTTAACAAAGTAAGCCGAACAATCAAAGTTAGTCAGCATCCACTTATGGGGGTTAAACACAAAAGAATCGGCCGCTTCCACACCTCCAAGTGCCCAGCGCTTTTCGGGAAGCAAAGCGGCAGTTCCACCGTAAGCGGCATCAACATGGAACCAGAGGTTATAGCGGTTGCAAATTTCGCCAATCTCTTTCAGGGGATCAACTGCGGCCGAAGAGGTGCTGCCAACTGTTGCCACCACACAGGCAGGTTCTAATCCCTGCCTTTTATCTTCATTTACAGCCCGTTCCAGTTCTCCGGGTACAAGGGCATAACGCTCGTCGGTCGGAACCCGGCGCAGGTTTTCAATGCCGTAGCCCGCAATTTTAACTGCCTTATCAATGCTCGAGTGTCCTTCTTCGGAAGCATAAACTCTCAAGGGTTGTTTCAGGCCTGCCCGGTTTGCCTCAAACCCGGTAGCCTTTTCCCGGGCCGTGAGCAGGGCACAGAGGGTGGCGGTAGAAGCGGTGTCCTGGATTACCCCGCTCATCGTTCCGGGCAGTCCAAGCATGCGGGCAAGCCACTGCATAACCACTTCTTCCAGTTCTGCGGCAGCCGGTGAAGTCTGCCAGATCATAGATTGAACCCCCAGGCCGGCAGTGAGCAGTTCAGCCAGCACCGAAGCTGGGCTGTTATTGGCCGGGAAATATGCAAACCAGCCCGGGTGCTGCCAGTGGGTAATTCCCGGGATAATTGTTTCTTTAAAGTCATTAAATATTTTTTCCATCGGCTCACCGGTACCGGGGGGATCTTTTGAGAGTAACCCCTTGATTTCTCCGGGTTTAACAGTTGATTTTACCGGGTACTCCTCTACCTGCTCAAAATAATCTGCCAGCCAGTCAATAAATTCGTAACCATGTCGGCGAAACTCTTCCTTTTCCATAATTATGCCTCCATTTATCTAATCGCTTTATTTTTCGCTGAAAACACTATACATTGTGTCCATCCACAGAATGGTCGCATTAGAGCGGTATAAATGTTTAAACTGCCGGCTAAATTGCCTGAAATGATAACCTTGACACTTTGGCTTTCATCTCAAACCGGCAGGGTTTAATGAAAAAAGGCTTAGCATTCACTTATTTTTCACTAAAACGGCCAAGTGGTAAATAACTGTTCCTAAATAAGCAAAGCCGACCGGATAAATCATCAAGAGAGCCTGGCTTCCTTTTAAGAGCAGCTCAACAATTATAAATGATGTTACAACAACCTGCGCTGAGCAAATACGCAGGTAATTTAAAGGCAAATCTTCGTTATCACCATACTCTTTAGCGTCCCTGAGGCGAAGGGCAAGAAATATTGTCGAAACTATTAGAAGCAGGGAAAATAGACCGCTGTAAAGGTTTAAGCCGGCGAAAGCAATGGCCTGGCCGTTAAAAAAAAGCACCATTAAAAAGAATAATACCAGGGTCAGGTAGGCAAAGTATTTCTGTTTTCGGTTAACAGGCTCCAGGACCGAATCAATAAAAAACACCACGGCCAGGAAAAACATGGCTGTGATTACCCCGTCGGTATAAAGGAGAGCTGCCAGGATTACCAGTATAATCGAATCGAAAACGGTAATTCTAAGCCCGGTCGATCCGTTTAGAGTCCTGCCGATCAGCAAAATGAAGAAAAGGAGAATTAAACCGGAAAGCCCGTAATACAAAGCCGCGATCAGGGTAAAAGGCAAACCTAAGAACGCGGACCAGTGATGGGGAGGGTCCAATTCTCTGCTTATTGCCCAGGTTAAAAATACAGATACCGCCGTCCCGGCCGCGAAAAAGAGCGATATTAAAAAAGGTCGGCCCGCTATCATGTAAAACCCTAAAATTAAAGCAAATAAACCCGCGGTAATAATCGCAATCAGGCGGTTGGTAAGATAATTGATATCAAGGGGGCGGCCCAGGGCAGTAATTCGCTTAATCAGCTATCATTCCTTCCTGTTGCGGGCTACAGAATAAGCGGCCAGAGCTATAGAAGCCATCTTGCCCATGGGTGGTTCGTTACGCGAAGTTAATATTACCGGCCGGGTGGCCCCGAGGACCAATCCAGCCATGCGGCTGTTGGCAAAATAGATCATCGATTTACCTAAAATGTTGCCCGATTCGATATTGGGGACCATGAGCAAATCGGCTTTACCGGCTACCGGGCTGTCGATACCCTTGTGCATAGCGGACTCATAGCTAACGGCGATATCAAGCGGCGTAGGACCGTCAACAATGGCCCCGGGCATTTCTTCTGCCGCCATATCCTTTAAAACCTGGGCGTCAACTGTAGCCGGAACCTTCGGATCGACCTTTTCGTTGGCGGAAAGGATGGCTACCCGGGGATTATCCATGCCAATGGCGTGGAAAAAATCAACCGCATTCTGCAAAATCGCCTTTTTTTGCCCCAGGTCTGGATTAACATTCAGACCGCCATCGGTCATATAAATCAAGCGGTAATACCCGGGCACTTCATAAATAGCAAGGTGGCTCAGGATCCCTTCCCGTCTCATTCCACCTTCCGGGTTTAAGACGGCCCGTAAAAAATCAGAACTGTTAACCATTCCCTTCATCAAAATATCGGCATTACCGGCAGCCACTTCTTTCACCGCCCGATCGGTGGCTTCATGCGGGTCGGCGATGTTGATAATTTCAATTCCCTGCAGATTAAGGCTTACTTTCATGGCCTGACGCCAGATTTGTTCTTCATGGCCGATCAGCACAAAATCAACAATGCCCTCCTTACGGCTATCCCTTACCGCTTCCAGCACTGTCTCTTCTGCGGCGGAAGCAACACAAAGCCTGCAGGTTGGCAGCTCTTTAACCGCTGCAATAACCTGGTAAAAGTTTTCAAAAGCCACGGCTGTCCCCTTCCTTTCATAAATATAAGCTACCTGCACAGCCGCTGCCCGGCTGTTGTCATAATTGCCTGAGGGTTAAATGTAAATCAAGCTGAGCGATCACAAAACAGTTAAAAGCCTATCAAAAATAGAAGCAAGGCCCGGATGTCTTAATTTTACCACTTAATCTTCCTGCTGATAAGACAGCGCTTTTTCTTCCCCCCTTAAAACCCTCAAAGCTCCAATAACCAGGGCTTCCAGTTCTTCTTCACCGGCAAACACTTTCACCGGGGCGATAAAAGAAACCCTGCTTCTAATTAACTCCACAAAATCATCGGCATGAGCCATGCCCCCGGTAATTATAGTTTGGTCAACATTTCCGCTCAAAACCGCAGCCATAGCCGCAATTTCCTTGGCTACCTGGTAAGCCATAGCTTCGACCACTCCCCGGGCCTGTTCATCGCCACATCCGGCGGCTTCATTTACTGAAGCAAAATCCTTGGTGCCCAGGTAAGAATAAACCCCGCCCCGGGAAGTAAGCAGGCGCACCACTTCCTCTTCACTGTAACTTCCGCTGTAGCAGAGTTTAACCAGCCCCAGCGCAGGCAAAGTGCCGCAGCGCTCCAGGGAAAAGGGACCTTCCTCGTTGGCATTGTTGACATCTACCATCCGGCCGCAGCAATGAGCGGAAACCGAAGTGCCGCTTCCCAGGTGTACAACGACCAGGTTGAGATCTTCATATTTTTTGCCCATATCCTCAGCAGCGCAGCGAGCTACCGCTTTCATATTAAGGGCATGGGACATGCTGCGGCGGGGTACCCCCGCCAATCCCGAATAACGGGCCCTGGGATCAAACTCATCAACAGTAACCGGATCAACAGTATATACCGGCAGCTTGTTTTCCCGGGCCAGCGGCAGGGCAATAATCGTGCCCAAATTTGAGGCATGCCACCCATACCTTGCCGAAACCAGGTCTTCATAAACAGCCTCATCAACCAGGTATGTCCCGGAAGCAAGCGGTTTGAGCAAACCGCCGCGGACAACTATGGCAGATAACTCGCTAATTGAACGGCCGTAAGCGGTGAGACAGTCAAGTAAAGCCCGGCGCCTGAAACGAGCCTGCTCTTCCCTGCTCAATTCAGGGGAAGTTTCTTGAACACTGTGGCTCAGGGTTTCCCTAAAGAGGCACTTTTCGTTTTCAAACCAGCCAATCTTGGTTGAAGTAGAACCGGGATTGATCACCAGGATCTGAAACATTTCGATCACCTCGATTTAACGGCTAAAAACAATTTTACCGCCGACAACGGTAAGATCGACCCGGAGGTCTTTGATTTGATCGGGCTCCAGGGCAGTTATATCATCTGATAGCATCACCAGGTCCGCAAACTTACCAGTTGCAATACTACCCTTTTCATTTTCCTCAAAACTGCTGTAAGCGGCACCCATAGTATAGATGTAAAGAGCTTCTTCCAGGCTTAAACACTGATCCGGGTGCCAACCGCCCGGCGGGTTACCCTCCTTATCCTGCCTAGTTACGGCCGCATGGATCCCCTCGAGCGGGGGATAATCATCCACCGGACAATCCGAACCGCCCGCTAACTTGATCCCCTTATTTGCAAAGTCCTTCCAGCGGTAAGTCCACGACGCCCTTTTTTCTCCCAGGTGTCGATCTACCAAAATATAATCGGAGGGGATAAATGGAGGCTGGATATCGGCGATGATATCCAGCTGCTTAAAGCGTTCTAACAGTTCGTCAGTGGCCATGGAAGCATGAATAACCCGGTAACGGGGATCGGCCCGGGGATAATTCCGGGCCGCTTTTTCGTAAGCATTAAGGACTCTTTCCACTGCCAAATCACCGATTGCATGGGTGGCTACCTGCATTTTTCGCTCAGAGGCCATATTGACCAGGGTTTCCAGTATTTCAACGGAGAGCACTTCAACTCCCCGGTATGGCGATGTTTCATCATAAGGTTCTGAAAGAAGCGCGGTGCGCCCTCCCAGGGAACCGTCGGTTAAAAGTTTAAGGGGGCCGATTTTAAAATAAAGCCCGCCCTGGCCGGTCCGGTAACCGCGATCGAGTACTGCCTGCAGCTCTTCCACGGAAGGCAGCAAACATTGTAAATTAACCCTTAAATTTAGTTCACCTGCCGCTTCAAGTTCCTGGTAGGCCCCGGTTAAAACCGGCATCAAATCGCTGCCCAGGAAAGCAAGGTCATCGGTCTGCACCGAGGTAAGCCCTGCAGATAAAAAATCTTTTACCGACTGTTTGATCAAATCTTTTAAAGCTTCCCCGTCAAGCGGCGGCTTCAGTTCATTTACCAGCTGCATCGCTTTTTCCTCAAGAATGCCCGTTGGCATTCCCCGCTCATCAACCTCCACATTGCCACCGGTAACAGCAGGAGGATCCTTTCCAATTCCTGCTTTTTGCAATGCATGGGAGTTCGCCGATATAATATGGCAACAGGTCCGTGTAATCGCAATAGCGTGTTCTTCAGAAGCCCGGTCAAGATCAAGGCGGTTGGGCATCCGCTTATCCTGGAAAAGACCATGGTCCCATCCCCAACCGTAGACCCATGCCCCTTTTTTGACCTCCCGTTCATCAATAAAGCTCCTAATCGTTTCAATAACCTCTTCCACGCTTTTACAGCGCCGCAGGTCAACCTTAGCCCGGTTCTGGGCATACTCCATCAGGTGCATATGGCTGTCGTTGAAACCCGGCAGCAGTGATCTTCCTTTTAAATCAATTACTTCAGTACCCATTTCCCTGTGGGCCATAATTTCTTCGTTACTACCCACCGCGGCGATTTTATCGTTTTTCACCGCAACAGCCTCTGCTTCCGGTTTGTCCTGGTCCATCGTTAAAATCCGTCCGTTGTGAAAAATAAGGTTCATCTGTTAAGCTCCTCCTATCTCTAAAATCGACTTTTCATCTATAACTCGCCGGCCTGCTCAGCCATAATCCCGCCGAACCTGAAATAAAAACTCTGGCGGCAGGATTTTCATTTCAAGTTGTTTAATGATCGGGCTTGTAGCAATTGAATAAGTTACTTGTTGTAGGCCCTTCACTAGAGTTCAAACAGTTCGTAATGGACCATCCCCGGCGGAACCTGCAGCTGTTTCAATTCCTCCATGATTGCCCGGGTCATCGCCGGCGGGCCGCAGACATAAAACTCTTTCCCCTCTATTGTTTCCAGGTAATTTAAGAGCATTGGCGCATTGACATGCCCCTTTTCCCCCTGCCAGTCCGGCTGATCTGACATCACCATGATGGCCCGGAAACCGGGTACTTCCTCCTGCATCAGTGCCAGTTCTTCCCTGAAGCATA
>PUKR01000023.1 GCA_003552365.1 Syntrophomonadaceae bacterium | reverse complement strand
TCCCACAGGCTTTCGGGGATATAGCTCCTGCTTGCCGCGGAACACTTCTGTCCCTGGTATTCAAAAGCGCCCCGGACCAGGGCGGTAACCAGTTCATCTTGATCAGCTGAGGGATGAGCTACTACAAAGTCTTTGCCGCCGGTTTCTCCGACAATGCGCGGGTAAGTTTTGTAGAGGTCAATGTTTTCCCCCACTTTCTTCCACATATTACGGAATACTTCTGATGACCCGGTAAAGTGCACTCCGGCAAGGTCGGGATGTTTAAACACCTCCTCGCTGATTTCAGAACCGCTGCCGGGAATAAAATTGATTACTCCCCCAGGCAGGCCTGATTCTACAAGCAGGCGCATCACCAGGTAGTTCGAATAAACCGCAGTGGAAGACGGTTTCCAGATCACCGTATTGCCGGCCATAGCCGGTGCGGTAGGAAGGTTCCCGCCGATTGCAGTAAAATTAAAGGGAGAGACAGCAAAAACAAAGCCTTCGAGGGGCCGGTACTCCACCTGGTTTATGACTTCTCTTAAAGACTCAGGTTGGTCATTGTATATTTCATTCAAGTAGTAGGTATTAAACATTAAAAAATCGACCAGCTCACAGACCGCTTCAATTTCAGCCTGGAAAATATCCTTACCTTGCCCAAGCATGGTGGCAGCATTAATGGTCGAGCGATAAGGCCCGGCTAATTTTGCCGCTGTTTTTCTGAAGATCATCGCCCGTTTATGCCAGGGCATTCTTTCCCAGTGATGCCTGGCTTCAAGTGCGGCTTCTATCGCCTCTTTTACCTCTTTTACTCCGGCTTTGTGGTAACGGGCAATTACTTTGCCATGATTATGGGGCATCCTAACTTCGCCAATATTGCCGGTTTTTACTTCCCGTCCGCCAATTAACAGGGGAATTTCTTTTATTTCACCGGAGATTTCTTTCAGCCTGGTTTTAACTTCTTCTTTTTCCTTGCTACCGGGGGCATACAATAAAGGAGCTTCGTTGGTAGGTCGCTTAAACTCAAATACACAATTTTTTGGCATTGCTCACACTCCCTCTTCTTTATAGTCATGCTTATAATTTCGCTGAAAATATATAAGAATCCTGCAATAGTAGCATACTTAAAAAAGATATTGCACCCCTGGACATGACTAATCTTTAACCTGGCCCGTTCCGTATATAATATATTTGAGGCTGGTTAAGGCATCAAGGCCCATCGGGCCGCGAACATGCAATTTTTGGGTGCTGATACCCATCTCTGCGCCCAACCCGAATTCAAAACCATCGGTGAAGCGGGTCGAAGAGTTAACATATACTGCCGCCGCATCAATCTTGTTTAAAAATAACCGGGAGTGTTCGTAACTGTCGGTTATAATTGCTTCGGAATGGCCGGTGCCATAATAATTAATATGTTCTATTGCTTCATCAAGGGTGCTTACTACTTTTACTGCCAGGATTAAGTCGAGATATTCGGTGCTCCAATCTTCATCGGCAGCTCTTTTAATCTCGGAATTATAAGCAAGAGTTTCTTCGCAGCCCCGGATCTCAACCCCTTTTTCAAGCAGGACAGGAATTACCCGGGGTAAAAATGTAGGAGCTATCTCTTCATGAACCAGCAGGGTTTCCGTGGCATTGCAAACTCCGGGGCGCTGGACTTTTGCGTTGACGGTAATTTTAACCGCAGATTCAAGCTCGGCACTATCGTCCACATAAGTATGGCAGTTTCCCTCTCCGGTTTGAATCACGGGAACAGTGGAGTTGCTCACTACAGTTTTAATTAAGGAAGCCCCTCCACGGGGAATCAACAGGTCAAGATATTGATCGGCTTTCATTAAATCCATGGCTGCGGAACGTTCGGTATCTTCAATTAAGGCTACCGTTCCTGCAGGAAGTTTCTTTGCGGTGAGGCTTTTTTGAATAATTCTGACCAGGGCCCGGTTGGAATTGATTGCTTCCGAACTTCCCCTTAAAATAACTGCATTACCCGCTTTAACTGCAAGGCCTGCCGCATCGATGGTGACGTTGGGACGAGCTTCATAAATAATACCCACCACCCCGATCGGAACCCGGGTTAAACCGATTTGTAAGCCGTTCGGGCGCCTCCACATCTTGGTTACTTCTCCTACCGGATCATCCAAAGCGGCGATTTGTCTAAGCCCTTCCGCCATAGACTCGATCCGTTCTTCAGTTAAAAGAAGCCGATCGTGGAAAGCCCTGGAGTAACCTTCTTTACTTTTTAAAAGATCTATATCTTTACTGTTTTCTGATATAATACTATCCTTTTCTTTTTCGATTGCTCTGGCAATATGTTCTAAAACCTCATTTTTGACAGTTGCTGAACAATTGGCCAGGATAGATTTTGCTCTATGGGCCTGACTGCACTTTTCTAAAACTTCAGGTTTCATCGGTCACCTCTCCTCATCAAACCTATTTCTTTTGCACAGGATATCAATATATCACCAGGTTATCCTTGTGGATTACCTCTTCAGCAAACGGTCTCTCAATTATATCTGCGATTTCCGGACTGGTACGCTGCATGATCCGGGCCAGTTCTTGAGAAGAAAAATTACAAAGCCCGCGGCCGATTTCTTCTCCATTTAAATCTTTAACCGCTACGAGATCACCGGCTTCGAAGTTGCCTTCCACAGAAACTACTCCCACGGGAAGCAGGCTCTTATTGCTGCTGCAGAGGGCATTGCAAGCTCCCTGATCAACTGTGACCCAGCCTTTAATCACCTGTCCATAGGCAATCCACCTCTTGCGGCGGTTAAGAAAATGTACCTGGGGCCGGAAATAGGTGCCCTCATGTTCCCCTTTGATCAACCGCGAGATTACCCCGGGATCGGAACCACCGGTGATATACATGCCCACCCCAGAATTGGTGGCAATTTCTGCAGCCTGCAACTTGGTAACCATCCCCCCGGTGGCCAGGTCATCGTGAGACTTATCGGCTCCCGCCTTTATTTTATCATCAATTTTTTCGACTACCGGAATCAGCCGGGCCTCCGGATCTTTACGGGGATTGCTGGTATAAAGGCCGTCAATATCGGTGAGAAGCACAAGCAAATGGGCATCGCTTAAGCCGGCAACCAGTGCGGATAAACGATCATTATCACCGAACTTCAACTCTTCAACCGATACAGAGTCATTTTCATTAATAATGGGGACCACTCCGAGCTTGAGTAGGGTTAAAACAGTATTGCAGGCGTTTATGTAACGTTTTCTGCTGACCAGGTCAGTGCGGGTAAGCAATATCTGCCCGACAATCAAACCATACTCAGAAAATAATTTTTCATAAATCTGGACCAAAAGCCCCTGTCCTACGGCGGCTATAGCCTGTTTTTCCGGGATGGTTACTTCTTTGTGCATAATATTTAACCTGCCCCGGCCGGCGCCAATTGATCCCGATGAAACCAGGATCACCTCGTGGCCCTGATTGCGGAGATCTGATAGTTCGCGGGCCAGCTTTTCCATGTAACCCAAATTTAATTTACCGGTGGAATGGGTCAAAAGCCTGGTCCCGACTTTAACAACAACCCGGCAGGGGGTGGGAAAGGACACTTTATTTGAGTTAGCCACGGCGCAACTCCTTTGCTCGCCTGGTAGCTTCAATTACTGATTTAAGCAAACAGCTGCGAAAACCGGATTCTTCTAAAACATGCAGGGCTGAAGCAGTAGTTCCTGAAGGTGAAGTAACCGTGTTTCTAAGTTCTGCCGGATGCTTGTCGTTTTCCTGCATCATGCGGGCGGAACCGATTATGTTTTGGATCACCATTTCTGTGGCAACGTCCCGCCTAATTCCCACTGCAACTCCGGCATCGATCATGGTTTCAATAAAAAGAAAAACGTAGGCCGGGCCGGTTCCGCTTAAACCGGTGGCCGCATCCATTAAATCTTCGGGCAATCTGATTGTTAACCCCAGGGGTTTAAGCAGCTGTTCAACTTCATCTTTTTCTTCATCGGTGACATGTTCCCCGGCGCTTATGGCTATAGTTCCCTCCCCAACCAGGCAGGGGGTGTTGGGCATCAGGCGGATAACCTTGCTCTCATAACTCAGGCAGCTTTCAATAAAGTTAATGGTTATGCCCGCTGCCACCGAAGTAAAGATTTGATCCCTGGTAATCATTTCCCGCATCGAATAAAGCAAACCTTCAATATCTTGCGGTTTTACGGCAATAAAAATGTGCTGGCAGTGGGGGACCAGCTCGGAAAGATTTTCGGTAGCAACTACGTTTAGTTCATTAGCCAGGGTGTGCATTCTTTCCTTGTTTACGTCGTAAAGGTATACTTTTGAGGGGTCGATTCCCACTTTTTTAACAAACCCTTTACCGAGTGCAGAACCCATCGCACCGCAGCCGATCAGACCAATATTTTTGTTGTTCATGATTAACTATCCCTTCATTTAAGCTTAAGCTTTATTTTAGCGGAACAAAATTGTTAATGCAAGAGCACTGAATTCTACCTGGCAAAAACAGGCAGCGGGCAGAATAAAACCAGGTTCCAACAGGCCTTCTAGCTACCGACAGAATAATGGCCAACCCCTCAGCAGCTGTGATTTCGCCACCTCCTCTGGATGGTTACCTCACAACCTACGGGTTGTTACGTTTATCCTGTGCCGGATGGCAGTAAACCTACCCAGTTGACTTTTACCGCCCTTCCGGCGACCCGGCCCCAGGAAGATCCTTTCACGGATAATGGTAAGCCCTTCGTCCACTTCGGTTTAACCTGGAGGCCAGGCCCGGACTGCTGTCCAGTCTCTCGGAACCTGGTACCCTTATTATTGATCTTATATTTAGACTTGTCAACACCTTCAGCAAATTTTTAAAGTAGCCGTTAATTTTAGCCGTGGTGCTACAACTAAACTTTATAAACAGTTCCAGGTTTAACGCATTTCTTTGAAGACCCGGTTGATTTTATCCAGGGCCCAGTCCAAGTCTTTTCTTTCGGCAACCAGCGGCGGTGTAAACCTGATCACCAGGTCATGGGTTTCTTTGGCCAGGATACCCAATTCTTTCAACTTTTCGCAGTAAGGGCGGGCTTTTACTTTTAACTCAATACCGGTTAAAAGACCCCTGCCTCTAACTTCGACTATCTGGGGATCCTCGATTTTTTTCAGCCCTTCCAGGAAATAATTACCATTATCTTCGGACTTTTGAACCAGGTTTTCTTCTTCCAAAACGGTAAGCGCTTCAATGGCCACTGCACAGGCCAGCGGGTTGCCCCCAAAAGTCGAACCATGCGAACCTGGTTCGAAGACACCAAGCACTTCTTCATCTGCGGTAACTGCCGATATAGGCAGTACTCCACCACCCAGGGCTTTGCCCAGAATATAAATGTCCGGTTTTACCCCTTCCCAGTCACAGGCAAAAAGCTTACCGGTGCGTCCAAAGCCTGTTTGGATTTCATCGGCCATAAATAAAACGTTATTTTCTTTGCAAATCCGGTATGCTTCTTTGAGGTAACCCTCAGGGGGAATATTTATGCCGCCTTCCCCCTGGATCGGTTCGAACAGAAATCCGGCGGTATTGGGAGTGATCGCTTCTTTAAGCGCCTCGATACTGCCGTATTCAATGTGCTTGAAACCGGGCAAAAATGGGCCGAAGTCTTTTTTATAAGCTTGCTCGGAACTGCAGGTTACCGCTACCATAGTCCTACCGTGAAAATTGGTATTGCAGACGATAATTTCTGCTTGATCGGAGGGCACCTGTTTTTTACGATAAGCCCAGCGGCGTGTGGCTTTGACCGCTGTTTCCACCGCTTCAGCCCCGGTATTCATCGGTAAGACCATATCTTTACCCGTCATCCCGGCCAGTTTTTCGCAGAAGCTTCCTAGCTGATCGTTATGAAAGGCCCTTGAGGTTAAAGTAATCTGGTCGGCTTGCTCTTTGAGTCTGTTGACGATCCGGGGATGACGGTGCCCAAAACTGAGAGCTGAATAAGCGCTGAGCATATCCATGTAGGTATTGCCTTCAGGATCCTTAACCCATACTCCTTCTCCCCAGGAAAGAACTACCGGTAGGGGAAGATAATTTCTGGCGCTATACTGCTCGGTCAATTCCAAAATTTCTTTTGTCCTGGACATTACTGCACCTCACTTTTTGTATGATTTCTTTACTGCCCTGCTTGGAAGTTAAACAGGTTAGTTTTGAAAAAATAAACCGTCCATCTTTTCTTCAACTATTTTAAAACGCTGATAAACCCCTTCCCATGAAGTATAAGGTTTATTAGCCGGGTTACTGTTCCATTCTTTCTTAATGTCTTCCCAGAATGCTTTGGCCCCTTTTCGTGGTGGACCTCCCCGGTTGTAGACAAGATAAAAAAGCCTGATTTGTTCATCGCTCAAGGATTTTGTTTTCCTAATTTTCAGTTCTTTGCGGTACTGGTCATAAATCATTTTCAACTCCCGGGGAGACAGGTCGGCTGTATTAATTTCAATTTTAAGACTTCTTTTTGCTAAAATTAATGCTTCGTTATCGCTGCCTTTGACCGGCATTTCCGCACGGCCCAGGTCCAGGTCAATATTAACCCTTGGTAAAATAGGCGCCAAGCCGGTTAAAATATATACGGTGACGGCATGACGCTTGAAGCCCGTAGCATTTGCGATATTGTCAACTTTTCGACTCAGGTTATACAGCAGGGTGCCGGGTTGGACCCACAGGGATTTAACATTATTTTTAGCGGGCATAAAAAGATCCCGCATAATGAACGGGACCCTGGTTTCTTCCTGGTCGGCAATTTTGCTGATTTCTTTTTTGGCCGAAGCAGCCACCGGATTTTTACTTTCCATATCAATACGGGCAGTAGTTTCCAACCAGCTCAAAGCGCTTTCAAGGTCATCATCAAAGGGTGGTTCGCTTACTCCAAACATATCTTCCCGGATTGTCTGCACCCAGTAAGCAGTCCTGCTAACTAAAAAATCACTCATCACCAGGTCCCGGGGAGTGATTTCCACTATATTTTCAAGTTCTGGTAAAGCTTCATTGTCTTTTAAGGAATTAATGCGGATCCTTTCCGCCAGCTTTAAAATGCTATCGAGTTTATCAGGGGAAAGCTTGTTATAGATGATTTCATAGAGCTCGACTGCTTTTTGAATAGCTTTATGTCCCTGCAGGTCCGGTGAAGCTGCTTTTTCCAGTGTGCTGATAAGATCCTGCCTGGACATTAATTGAACTCCTTCCGGTGGGAAAATGCGCAACCTGTGTTTAACCGGGGAAAAGCTGTATACCTATAAATGAGATGCCGCATCCATTTGCGGCACCTCATGTTTATACATGGCAGGGGAGACAGGACTTGAACCCGCAGCCTGCGGTTTTGGAGACCGCTGCTCTGCCAGTTGAGCTACTCCCCTTCACGACTAATATTTTAGACCATTCTAACCCTATTGTCAATCCACCGATATTGAGTAGTTTCCTAAAACTAAACTATTTACGAGGCAGTTTTCTAAAAATCCGGTTTAATAAGTTATGCCAATTACTGCCGCAAGTAAAACAAGCATCAACACCTGAAACATGATTTGTAGAACCACGGCAAAGATTTTGCCCGGGTTAATACTGTAGTGCGGGATCGGTATGCTCAGGATTTTAATCAAAAAGCCATCCCGTTGCTCCCGGATATTTGATATCCCGAAAATACACCGGTTTAAGGGGTGGACATTACATAAACTCTTAATCTTTTCCCTCACCCTTTATAACCGCAAGGGGAAGCAACCGGGCTACTTTTCGGCTCAAACCAATTTCAATAAACGTATCGACTACCATTTCAATGTCCTTGTAAGCCTGGGGCGCTTCATCAAGGTAGGCTTTATAGTTGCGCCCGGATACGATAACGTCGGCAAGTCTTCCCTTTAGATCGGAAACCGTTATTTCACGTTTGGCTGCCTTGCGGGAAAGCACACGGCCGGCGCCATGGTTAACAGAATTGTATATTTTTTCCACACCGGGTTCCGCCCTGGTTACAAAAGAAGCAGTTCCCATGCTGCCGGGAATTAATACCGGGTGGCCGGTTTTGCTGTAGCGCTGAGGGTTGTCGGGATGGCCGGGAGGTAGCGAGCGGGTGGCCCCTTTGCGGTGAATCAGCATTTCCCTGCCGCCAATGGTTTCAAAACGGGCCGTATTGTGGGCCACATCGTAAACCAGTCCTAAATCATAGTGCGAATCACTTTTCCCGAAAACACTGCTGAAAGCTTTTCGCACATCGTCCGTTACCCACTGGCGGTTGCAAAAAGCAAAATTGATGGCACAGTTCATGGCTGCCAGGTAATCCTCTCCTTCGGGGCAGTTAATCGGTACGGAAGCCAGCCCGCCGGAAGGCAGTTCAAGCTTGTATTTAGAAGCAGCCTTTTTCATTATCCTGGTGTAATCAGTGCAAACCTGGTGTCCAAACCCCCTGCTTCCGGTATGGATTAACACGGTTAACATCCCCTGTTCCAAACCGAAAGCCCGGGCGATTTCTTGATCAAACACTGAGTCGACGTAACCCAGCTCGATGAAATGGTTCCCACCGCCTATAGTTGACAGTTGTAAGCCTCTATCCCTGGCTTCTTTGCTTACTGCGCTTAAATGGGCTCCTTCAATGACTCCACCATCTTCAATCGCTTCCAGGTCTTCCGGCCGGCCAAAGCCCATTTCAATCAAGAAAGGAACTCCCCGGTTGATCAGGGGTTTAAAGTGCTGGCGGACTTTTGGTTCATGTTTGCTTTTGCCCCCAACTCCGCTGGGCACTTTTTGGGCAATTGAATTAATGAGCTGTTTTAATAGGGGGCGGTCAAGCTCGCCTGCAACCAGGTTGGTACGTAACAGTCTAACCCCGCAGTTGATATCCATGCCTACTGCACCGGCTGAAACCAGGCCGTTTGACCCATCCATGGCCATTACGCCGCCGATAGGCAACCCAAAACCGCTGTGTATGTCGGGCATGCCGACTACCGGAGATATAACCCCTTCCAGCGAAGCTGCATCAACCAGCTGCTGCAGGGATTGTTCTTCTTCGAATGATTGATAAAGGGCAGGGTTCAGGTAAATGAAAACTTCCGCTTTCATCTTGCCCCTTTTGGGAATGCGGTAGCAATTTTTACCGGCTCTTTCAAGCAGAG
>PUKR01000169.1 GCA_003552365.1 Syntrophomonadaceae bacterium | reverse complement strand
GGAGCTCCAGGTCGTCACCGCCGACCTGGCTGGTTTCAACTTTTTCTAGTGAAGATACCTCAGCATTATTGTTATCAATATTGTCTTCTCCGGTGTATTCTACAAAATGGGCAGTTAGTTCTCGGTCGCTATCTACCGAAAAGCTATATTCCGCATCTTCGCTGACGGTTTTATCATTTTCAGACCAGCGGTCAAACCGGTAGCCTTCGTCCGGCTCGGCTTTAACAACAGCAATTTCGTCTTCAGGGTATACTCCTTCACCCTGGATAGACCCACCGTCTTCAGGATGGCCGTTGAGGGTTATGTAAAAGGTCCTTGCTTCTTCACGTCCTTCGAAGATTGCAGTTAGCTCACGGTCACTGTTCACAGTGAAACTGTATTCCTCATTAAAGCTTACATTTTCATCGTCTTCTTTCCAGCTGTAGAGCTTATAACCGCTTTCCGGTTCGGCGATTACGACTGCCTCATCGCCTTTTTCATAAACCCCTCCACCGATAACCGAACCTTTTTCTTCTTCATCGGTAGCGATATCTACAAAATAAACTCCGGATGACTCGTCACCTGCTTCTTCTTCTTCAGATTCAATGAAGTTGGCTATCAAATCCTTGTCTTCAGTAGGCTCCAGGGTTATTTTTTTCTCCTCGGATAATACTTCATCTTCATCAGTCCATTCTGCGAATTCATATTCATCTTCAGGATCTGCTTCTAATTCAACCTTTTCGCCTTCTTCGTAGCTGCCTTCTCCGCGGACAGTGCCGCCGTCATCCGGGTCTGCAGAGAGACTGATATCGTAAGTTTCCGGTTTTTCCTCGAAAACAGCGGTGAGCATAGTATCTTCGGCAGGCATGGTGTGGGTGAACCCGGTCTGTTCGGAGACTTTATCGTCACCGATGGCCCACTTGCTGAAGCTGTAACCTTCGTTTGCTTCAGCGGAGATAGCTACCTCTTTGCCTTCTTCGTATTGGCCTTCACCTTGTAGAATCCCACCGGCTTCCGGGTCAGGAATAAGGGTGAGGCTATGTTTCTCGGGCAGTTTGGCAAAGACCGCTTCAACTTTGTAGTCGGTTTCGATGGTATGGATGAACTCTCCGGGTTTTTCCGCAAAATTACCGCCCCAGGAATCGAATTCCCAGCCGTCACCGGCAGCAGCGCTGAAACTTACTTCCGTACCGGCTTCAACTTTAAAAGCTTTGCTTTCCCGGTCTAAGATTATTTCTTCGTTAGCATATACAGCCTTTACTGCACCGCTGCCTTCCAGAGCGGTAAGTTCAACCGTTTGCAGGGGTTCTTTTTCAGGAACTACATCTAAAGTGAAAGTTTTGCTTTCGGTAACCGCTTCTACTTCGATGGTTAACTCATGCTCGCCGGCTTCTTCCAGGCTGAATTCTAAAGCGGCTTCTCCGTTTTCAAAGTGGAGTGTATCGTCAAATAATTCGCCGCTTAGCGAGCTGTTTACAGTTACTGCTTTTTCATCGTTTAAAGCTTCTTTTTTGCTGTTTCTGGCTGCTTTGAATTCCAGCACGAAGGCTTCGTTTTCACGCACTTCTTCAGGCAGGTTTAGAGCAAAACCGGAATGGTCTGTTGAATCGGTGACGGTTACCATTAGGCTTGTCTCGTCTCCGGTATCGAAGCCGATTACAAGCTCTAAAGTTTCACCTTCGCTAAAGTTTTTCAGAAATTCCTGTTCAACGCTTAAAATGTTATCTTCAAGGCTGTAGTTTTCGTTTTCAATTCCGTCGCCGCTTACCGAATCGACTTGAGAAGCATCGTTCCAGGTAATTTCTGTTTTTACAGGTTCCGGTTGGTTTAAGTCAAACTCAACTTTCTGTGGGTTGATTGCAGCGCTTTCGATTTCTTCTTCGTAAACTTCAAAGCCTGCTACCAAATCGCGGTCATTTTCAATCGTGAAGGAATATTTATTTTCTTCGCTGACGACAATTGTTTCCTGCTCCAGGGTTTCGCTTTCCCGGTTTTCTTCGGAAGTTTCGTCTTCTTCATCGCTGATCGGGTTGTTATGGTCATCTACCTGCGATTCATCTTCCGGATCAATAACTGTATCTTCATTTTCACTTGCGGTGATGATTTCTGACCAGCTAACAAACCGGTAACCTTCATTTGCTTCAGCGGTGACCGTAACCTCATCGCCTGTTTCGTAGCTGCCTTCGCCCTGGACAGTTCCGCCTTCTTCAGGGTCTTTCGAGAGGCTGATCTCGTAAGTTTCCGGCTTTTCTTCGAAGTGGGCTACCAGCTCTGTATCTTGAGCAGGCATGGTGTAGGTGAAATCGGCCTGTTCGGAAATTGTATCGCTACCAAGGGTCCACTTGCTGAAGCTGTATTCTTCTCCTGCTTCAGCAGAAACAACTACTTCTTTGCCTTCTTCGTATTCTCCTCCACCATGCAGGACTCCGCCTTTTTCAGGTTTAGCTTCAAGCCCAAGTTTGAAGGAAGGTAAATCTGCTTCGATTACAAAAGGTTCAGATGCCAGCGGATCTTGTTCCAGGTAGCTGACTTTTATGGTGTAGCTGATATCTTGATCTGCAGGTTTAAAAGCGTCAAAGGCTAATTGAGCCCGGTTTGGATATTCTTCGTTCCATTCAATACTGGTTAAATTCAGGATTTCAAAATCGGTATCGTTGTTGTTTTCGTTGCTATCAGTATCGGTATTGCTCTCGTCTTGTTCGTTAGCTTCGCTGTCTTGGTCACTATTTGCTTCTTCTGTATCATCGTTTTCTCTTTCTTCCCCTGTTAATGCTGTTTCACTCTTGAAGTAAGCTTCAAAATCGTCTAACTCGGGCTTGGTTTCGAGATCACGGTCAAAGGTTGCCGTTATTTCACCGTTAACGGCACTTACTGCAGTAACTTTAGCTTTTTCAACCTCTTCTTCAACTGCTTCAAAGTTGGCAATCAATTCGCGATCGCGCTCGGCAGTGAAACTATACTCTTTTTGATCACTGTATTCTGCTTCAATGTCAGTGCTTTCTTCCTGGTCGTTAAAGTCCTCGTGGTTGATGATTTCAGTCCAATTTACGAATTCATACCCTTCACTTGCACTGGCGGTGACGGTAACTTTTTCACCCTGCTCGTACTCACCTTTACCATCAACAGTGCCGCCATCTTCAGGTTCAACAGATAAGCTTATCCGGTAGGTTTCCGGTGCCGGTTCCTCTTCAACCGGTTCCTCTTCCGGTTCCTCTTCGGGTGCTTCAAGATTTGCTACAAGCTCGCGATCCCTGTTTGCGAGGAAAGAGATTTCTTTTTTAGTGTCAATTTCCTTGCCGTTTTCGGTCCAGTTAATAAAGCTGTAGCCAGATTCAGGGACTATTTCCAGGGTTACGCTTTCCCCGTGCCTGTAAGTGCCGTCTCCGTTGATGGTACCGCTTTCTTCGGGCACTGCGCTTGCTGTAATTGAGTAAGTGGGCAAGTCTTCACCAAGGAGTATCTGAGTGGGGTTTTCCTGGTTCTCAACGGTGCCTATGCCAAGCTGCCCCCTTGAGTTATCACCCCAGCCCCATAAAGAACCGTCTTCTTTCAGGGCAAAGGTGTGATTTTCCTGCGGGTAAATGGTTTTTACGTTATTTAACTCAATCGTGGTCGGATTATCACTGTTGCCCCAGCTATGAAGGGCTCCTTCATCATTAAGGGCTAAAGCCTTATCATTGTTGACATACGCTCGTGTTATTCCATCAGCTATATCTAAAGGGCTTGGCTGGGCATGGGTGCTGCTTTGATCGGTTACCTGTCCGTTCCAGTTGCGGCCCCAGCCCCAAAGTGTACCATCTTCGTCTACTGCGAAAGTGTGATGTTCTTGAGGGTGCAGATCTTTAATATTATCGAGAGGAATTTGGATCGGTTTATGTCGGTTTGATATTGAGCCGTCGCCCAGCTGCCCGTACCAGTTATTGCCCCATGCCCATACAGAACCGTCTTCCTTGATTGCGTAAGCATGTGATTCCTGGGCATAGATGTTTTCGACTTTTCCTATATTTACTTCTACCGGGGCATACTGGTTATCATTGGAGCCGTCGCCCAGCTGGCCGTACCAGTTGTACCCCCAGGCCCATAAGGTTTGATCCATTCTTTGTGCGATAGTATGTTTATCCCGGGGATAAACATTTTTTATGTTATCCATAATTTTAACCGGTTGGGTGCGGTTAGTAGCGGTTCCGTCACCGAGCTTCCCGTAACGGTTGTTGCCCCAGGCCCAAAGAGTGTTGTCGTTCAGCAGGGCAAATGTATTATTCTGACCCGGGATTATCTTATTAACATTATTTAGTTCAACTTCCACCGGTTCAAAACGATTTCTGGTGGTACCGTCGCCCACCTGGCCATGATTATTATGACCCCAGCCCCATACCCTGCCGTCGGTAGTAATGGCAAATGAGTGTCTTTCATGGGGATATATTTCTTCGACATTATCCAGGATTTGGACCGGGGTAGGGTAGGCACTTTCATCGGTACCTGCTCCCAGGCGTCCGTCCCAGTTGCGTTCCCAGGCCCAGAGGGTCCCGTCGTCCTTCAGAGCGAAAGTATGGCCGGAAGACTGGGGGTAGATTTCAGCTACATTTTCTAAAACAGGTTGGACAGGAAGGAAACGGTTAGTTGTAGTTCCATCACCCAGTTTGCCATAGCGATTGTTACCCCAGGCCCAAATAGAGCCATTTTCAGTCAGCACGAATGTGTGTGAAGATTTGGGATAAACTTCGGCAACCCTGCTGCCCGATTCGGCCACGGCTTGTATGCTTGCAGTAAACAGAATAAATACTGCGAAAACAAGGCCTAAAAATAAAGACAGCACCTCAGCTTTGCCGAAAGTTTTAATGCTTAACAGAAGAAGCATTTTTTAGTTCACCTCGTTATAAAGCATCCGTGCTTATTTTGATTTGATTATTTTTTCTTAAAAGGCAATCTCGATGCCAAGATATACAAAAGCAAAAGGCAGCCTAACGGCTGCCTTTTATCAAAAAAAAGTGAACTATAATGTGTTCAAATCAAATTGACTGGCAGCCAGGCAGCCCGGTTTACGGGCCCACGGCTTTGCGCCCCCACGTTACGGTGGGTTTGCCTTTTTCAGTCTTTTTATTTCAAACTTAACGTAATTTTAATACAATTGCTCCACTTGTTCAAGCAATTTTGTGATATTTATTAACTAAACTTAAGAAACTGTTAGCTACCAGTTTTAAGGGCTAAGTCTGTTTGCTACATTTAGGTAACTAAGTATATTCGACGGTCATTGAAAATCTCCTTTTTTTAAGTTAATAAAAAATTAAAAAATGCACTATTATTGTTCGTAAAATAATTACAGTCTGATTATAGTTGGCAATGATAATTCTTGACAAAAGCTGTTTTTATGTTATTGTAAAAAGTAATAAAATAGAAAAAATTTAATTAATAACTCTATTGTTTTGCTTTTAAAGAGTTTCTGTCTATTGCAGTTATCAGGGAGAATGGTTATAAAGTTTAAATTTATTACCAGCTATTTAAAATAGGGAGGGATTGGTGAAGATGAAATATGAAAGTTATACTTATCATGACGGATCACAGTATGAAGGTGAGTGGAAGGATAGTAAAAAGCATGGTTATGGTACCTATATCCGGCCTGATGGGATGAAGTATATTGGAGAGTGGAAAGAAGATAAACCTGATGGACAGGGGACCCTAATTTACCCTGATGGAGGAAAACGGGTTGGTGAATGGAAGGAAGGGAAGTATATTGGCGAGATCACACAGCAAGAAGACAGGCAGAAGCGGTTAACGGATCATGAAGAAACAAGGTCGGTTCAAGCAGGAATAAAAGCTGAAGAAAAGCACTTTTACTTGATTGGTTTTATTATTAGTTTTGTTGCCGGTTTTTACGGCATGGACCGGTTTTACAGGGGACAAGTAGGTCTGGGTATCTTAAAGTTGATAACTTTTGGCGGCCTGTTGATTTGGTGGCTGGTTGACACCTGTATATGGGCTTCAAAGCTAGGGCGAGCTTATAAAGTGAAAGAATCATAATCAGCAAACACCAGAAAGCAGAGTTATTATTTTAGTGATTTGAGGGGTTATAAGTTAGATGAGCAATATTTTAACTTACATTAACGCAATTATTTTTATCTTAATCGTCCTGGGAGCATTTGTGGGGATTTACATTATGTTTGTCAGAAACTACAAGGATTTTTAATTAGAGGAGTTTTTAAAAAGGCAGCTTGGTTTTAAAATGGCTGGGGCGGCAGGATTCGAACCTGCGCATGCGGGGTCCAAAACCCCGTGCCTTACCGCTTGGCTACGCCCCAGCAACATATAAAATAACTTATGGGGTGAGTGATGGGATTTGAACCCACGACCTCCAGGGCCACAACCTGGCGCTCTAACCTACTGAGCTACACCCACCATTTAATCCTATTTTCCTGTTAGCGATGTTAATTTTAGCATGCAAAAAAAGAAAAGTCAACGATAGCAAAAAGAATTTTAGAGTATGTATTTTTCTCGGCAGGATTATTTAAGATTTTGCCGAATTATCAAGATGCATTTCAATAACCCCTGGTGATCCCATGAGTTAAATGAATAACAGGACTAACCGGGATTAAATGGAAAGGATGATATACTTGCGCTTTTTAAGCGGCAGCTTTTTAATCGGAATAATAATAGTTATAGCCGGAGTATTACTGCTTTTGGACAACCTGGTGGATGCTGTAGAGATCAACTTCAGGCAAATTTTTCAATTTTGGCCGGTAATCCCTTTAATTGTTGGCCTTAACTGGCTAGCTTCCTCTTTTGGCTCTGTTTCTACCGAAACCGGGAAGAAAACATACTTTTCCTGGGGGCAATTTATTACCGCTTTTATTGCTATTGCTGTCGGAGTTATCTTCCTGGGACGCAACCTGAACTTATTCTATGTTGATACATCAATGTTATTCAACATTGCCCTGCCTGTAATATTGATTTTGATTGGAGTTAATTTACTACGCGGGCGAGCCCAGAGTCCTGGGAAAGGCGGACGTTTTGCTTTTATGGGCGGTTCGGAAGTGGGTGGTTCCAAGCCATGGAAGCTTGAAGGGGGCAGTTATTTTGCCTTCATGGGTGGAATTGAAATGGACTTAACCGCAGCAGAAATCCCTGAAGGCGAGACCATTATTGATTTGACTGCAATAATGGGAGGGATAGATGTTAAAATCCCCCAAAATATGGCGGTTATTTTTGAGGGGTCGGCGGTGCTGGGGGGAGTAACTTTTATAGATCATGAAGATGGCGGTGTCATTGGCGGCCGTAAGATAGAACATAATGTAGATGAGTCGACCACCCGGTTTTTAAGAATGCAGGGTCGGGCGATAATGGGTGGAATCGAGGTAAAGGAAGCGCTTTAGTTAGACCCCGGCAATCCGGTTTTTTAATGCACCGAATACTTCATCTTCATTTAAATGCGGTTTTAGCTTGTGAACTTGTTTTAGGCATATGGAAGCGCCGTAATCCATACCCTGGCAACCGGCCAGCAGCAACACATCGCCCGGTTCTGTCTCACTTAACCCACGGCTGATCGCCTCGGGAAGTTCTTCATAGATTTCGGTTTGTATTCCCGCTTCGGCCATAACAGCTTCGAAGATTTTTCTTTCTTCTAAACTAACGATATCTTTTTCTTCCACATGTGAAATGCTGGTGGTGGCAATTATTTTTTTTAACCCGAGCGAAGGGGCCCAATGCGCCAGTGCTTCAGCATTTTCGCGGTTTACGGTAACCCCCCGTCCACCCCTGATAGCATAAACCAGGTGCAGGTTGTTGTAGTCCATCATTTGAAGAGTTTCCAGGGTGACATGGATGTTGAGGCTGTTGGCGAAGTGATCGTCGAGGATCATGAAATCATCTTCAAAAATTAGCTCAAAGCGCCTTTCCACACCTCCAAAGGTTTTAAGTGCTTTTTGGATGACATCAACCGGGACACCATAGAGCATGGCTGCCAGTATTGCAGCCATGGCGTTGTAAACGCTGTGAAGGCCCAGCACTGAAAGCTCTATATTGAATGATTGGGGATAGTTCGAAGTTATTTCCGGCAAGTTAGTTCCGGCAAGTTCTACCGTGAAGCGGGCGCGGCCGGTGCTTAAATCGAGATTGTGCACCAGGCAATGAGCCTTCTCGTTTTTTAAACTGTAGGTAAAGACATGCGCTTCGGTTTCAGAAACCAGGGAGGCAGTGTAGGAGCAATCCAGGTTTAAGATAGCCCAGCTATTTTTTTTGGCTTTTCGAACCAGGCTGGCCTTGGCATTGAAGTATGCTTCAAATGATCCGTGCAGGTCGATGTGCTCACGGCTGATATTGTTTAAGACTACGATATCGAAGTCGACGCTGCCCACCCGCTTTAACTCCAGGCCGGATGAAGAAACTTCCATCACTGCATGGGTGACATCTTGTTCCACCATTTGGTAAAAAAACTGGTGTAAATCCAGTGATTCCGGGGTAGTTAACCCGGCCTGAACGACTTTATCCCCCATCTTGACGATAACTGTACCCACAAGACCTGTTTTCAAACCGTACTCTTCAAGGATCGAGTTAAGCATGTAAGTGGTGGTTGTTTTTCCGTTGGAAGCGGTTACCCCGGTAATATTTATTCTTGAAGAAGGGTGATTGTAGAAACGATCGGCCAGGGCGGCCAAAGCCTGGCGGCTATCGGTGACCATATACTGCGGAATATCTACTTTGTCTACAAAATATTCCACTACCGCGGCTACCGCACCATTTGCGGCTGCCTGCTGCAGGTATAGGTGGCCGTCTGTTTTATAGCCACGGATACAAACAAATAAACTCCCGGATTCAACCTGTTTTGTGTGATAAGCAAGACCGGTAACCGGCTTAACTTCTCCAAGCCTGGTTTCAATTATAGAAAGCGGTTTTAATAGTTCATGCTGGTCCATTTGTTATTGCCTCCAACTGCCAGTTTAATTTACCCCCGGACTTCAGTCAATTGCTTTGCCTGCTCTCTATTAAATGAAACAGAGCCCGCATTAAAGCGGGCCCTGTGAAAAACAGTTCGAAATTAAATAATCAGCTGATTTCAATAGATTCTGTCGGGCATTCTTCAGCTGCTTCGCGAACACTGTCTTCGTGTTC
>PUKR01000029.1 GCA_003552365.1 Syntrophomonadaceae bacterium | reverse complement strand
TTGCAGTCCTCTGCCTTACCACTTGGCTATGTCGCCGTAAATGGAGCGGAAGACGGGATTCGAACCCGCGACCCTCGCCTTGGCAAGGCGATGCTCTACCACTGAGCTACTCCCGCATGTTAATGGTGCCGAGAGGCAGAATTGAACTGCCGACACGCGGATTTTCAGTCCGCTGCTCTACCGACTGAGCTATCTCGGCACAAAATGGCGGAGCTGACGGGACTCGAACCCGCGATCTTCGGCTTGACAGGCCGATATGTTAACCAACTACACCACAGCTCCGCGTGCATGATCAAGTATACAAAACGTACTGCTAAAAGTCAATATCTATTAGCTATGCCCCAAAAAATTATTCCATCGCCCAAACCTAACTACAGGTTATTCGTGCGTAAAAGATTTCGAAGGCTTTTTGTCTTTATTATCTTTTTCAATTCTCGATAAGCGTTCTTCTTCGGCTGAGCTATAGTATATCAAGCTTTGCAGTTCAATGGTTAAATCTGCATTGTGTACATGAACACCTTCAGGAACACTTAGTTTAACCGGCGCAAAATTTAAGATCGCTTTAATCCCATTTTCGACTGCCAGGTCGGCAATCCCCTGGGCAGCAGCAGCCGGCACAGAAATGAGGCATACTTTAATATCCCGCTCTTGTATAATCTTAGGTGCCCTGTTAATCGGGAGAATTTCTATGCTGTGAATTTTTCTCCCGATAATCTTGGGATCGTTATCAAAAACAGCTACCACGTTTACATAAGGGTTTTTTGTCAGGTTATACCTGGTAAGTGCAGTGCCTAGATTTCCGGCTCCAAAAACAATCGTATCGGTCCTGCTGTCCAACCCGATAATTTTAATGATCTTTTCCCGCAAAAACATGGTGTTATAACCGGCGCCCCTGGTTCCAAAGGCTCCAAAGTAAGCTAAGTCTTTTCGGATTTGCTCCGCAGTAAAACCAGATTCGTTGCTTAACTCTTTAGATGAGACCATTTCTACTTCTCGCCTGATTAACTTGTCCAGGATGCGGAGATAAACAGGGAGTCTTTTAATCACTGACTTGGAAATATTATTTCGGTTAGGCATTTTCCAACCTCCAATGGATTGAGGTTTTATAAAAATAAGACCTGGTATCCCCTCTATTTACTGTTTTCGATTAAGTACTTCCGCAGATAGATCTTTAAGCGCAGCTTTGACTTTAGGATTAAGGGTTACCATTTGATCGACTGCTTTTTCTGCAAGGTTTATATACTCCTGGGCCTTTTTATAAGTATATTCAGGACCATCACTTTCTAAAACTGCCTGGACCATTTCAGAAAAGTGGCTGCTTGATCCTTCATGATGCAACTGCTTAGGAAATGTTCCCTTATTCTCGCTTGCATGCTTCATTGAACGGATCAAAGGTAAAGTAATAACCCGATTGTGTAAATCCCCGTAAATCGGTTTACCGGTCTTTTCCCCTTTTCCGGTATAATCCAAAAGGTCATCAATTAATTGAAAAGTCATCCCCAGGTTATAGCCAAATTCTTCCCAGTGATTTTGTTCCTTCGAATCACCACCACCAAGCATTTTACCGACCCTGCAGCAACCGGCGAAAAAAGAAGCACTTTTCTTGCCGATCCAGTTAAAATAGCGTTCTTCCAACTCTGATGAGTCCGCGGTAGCAAAAGTCTGTTCAATTTCACCTTCTGTCATGCTTTTTACCATATTTACAATAACATCCATTAACGGCCATTCTTGGTACCCAACCAGGATTTTAAATGCCTCGCTCAATAGATAATCTCCGGTTAATATAGAAACTTTATTGCCCCACCTGGCATGGACCGTATCCTTGTTACGGCGGGTCGGTGCCTGGTCAATAACATCATCGTGAAGCAGCGAGGCTGTGTGAATAAGCTCTAATGCGACAGCAGCATCAACATAATGAACCAGCCTGGCATTTGAATCGTAAGCCGCCAGCAAAAAAAGAGTGGGACGCACCCTCTTCCCTGAACCATTAAATATATAGCTGCCTACCGAACTTATTTCGGGGCCTGCTTGTTCAACTACTTGTTGTAGCCGTTCTTCCACCAGTGCCAGCTCGTTCTTTATTAAATTACATTTAAGTCCCAGTTTATTCAAGCCCCTATTCTAAAATTATCAATTTACACATTAATGCTCAAGCTCATTGTTCGACAGAAAATAGTTTAAATCCTTTTAAACAGCAGGCCCCCTTAAGAAAAAAGATATTTCTGAACTATTACCAGTTCCGGGGGAGCATGTCGTTGGTTTATTAAATTATAGTACGCTACTGTATAATGAGAAGCCGGTAAACCTTTAAAGTATGGGAGCAGGTTTTCTTTCTCAAAATTGCCTTCACAATGGCCAGGATATAGAACAATTGAAATCAATCCACCGGGTCGCAGTAAGCTTAGCCCCTGTTTAATGCTTTCCAGGGTGGTATGATAATGAGTGGTTAGTTCCCGATTTCCTCCGGGCAAATAACCAAGATTATACATTACCACAGAAACCTCTTCCTTGACATAATGCAGTAAGTTTTCGTGCCCGCTTAAGTGGAGAGAAACCCTCTTTTCGAGAGATTCCCTTTTTAAGTTATCCAGGGTTGCTTTCAGGGCTTCCTCCTGGATATCAAATGCATAAACATGGCCTCGCGGTCCTACACTTTCAGCTAAAAAAAGTGTATCATAACCGTTTCCGGCAGTAGCATCAACTACAAAATCTCCTTCACATATTACCGGTTTAGCCAGGAGATGTGCTATTTTTGTGACCTGCTTAATCCTGTACAAGATAATCTCCTGCCAGATCTTTATTTTTACATTAATGCAAGATAGGGATTAATAGTTTTCCACCCTTGATGATATGATATCCACACTGCTGTCAAGTTCGATATAGTCAAATATTTTCTCCATGACACTATCTGCGCCCGCACCATTATGACAAACTACTGCCATGCCCAGTTCAACCCTTTGCCAGAGATCCTGATCTCCTGTTTCGGTAACAGAAACATTAAACTTGTTGCGAAGTCGTTGGGTAAGGCTTTTGGTAACCTGGCGCTTGGCTTTTAATGAAGTTGCCCCTGGTATGTAAAGCTCCATAAGACAAATAGCGACTCGCATCTAAAACCACCACCTGCGGCCAATAAAACATTGATTAAGCCTAATTTAAATATACCTGCGCATAAGATCTTCGAGATACTGGTCAACCGTAATTCCCCGGTCCTGCAGTTGTTGATAAATATTTTCAACTGCCTCGGCCAGCGAAGGGTTATTCGTATCGCCCAGGGTTCTAAAATAACCGGTTCGCCTTCCCAGCCTAAATAACTCCCTCTTATGGCCTGGCATAGATAGATAACGATTAATTACCGCCTGCATACGTCCTTTATCCTGGGGGAAACGGCCGTTTACTTCCTCAAGCAGATTTAGGATGTGATCACTGTAAAAGGCGCTTTCTATCCCTCTAAGTTGCTCAAGGAATAAGGATTCTTCCCTGATTACACCGTCATCATCAAGAGGTGTAAATTCTCCCTGTTTTAACTTCTCATACAGTGGACTGGCTGGATGAATGGCCAATGTCCGGACCCTGATGTAATCTGGATTTATCTCGTTTAGAACCCTAGCTGTATCAACCGCATGTTCACGCCATAAACTCCGGCCGCCAAGACCAAGGATAACATACTCGCTTAGAGTAAGACCGGCTTCCTTAACCCTGGTCCCGGCTTCAACCTGCTGAGGGCCATTAACCCCTTTTTTCATGAAATCAAGGACTTTATCATTACCACTCTCCAGGCCGACATGAACTCGGCTTAATCCGGCTTCTTTCAGCCTGGTAAGCTCTTCAACTGATCTGCGCAACAGCGAACGTGAGCGGGCATAAGTGGTAATCCTTTTAATGCCGGGAAATTTTTCTTTTAACAGCTCAAGGATTTCTACCAGCTGTTCAACAGGCAATTGGATACTGTCAGCATCCTGGAGAAAAACTGTTTCACCCCTGTGATACTGCCAATATGCAACCGGCAGCAACTCAGGATGCCTGGCATGAACCTGGGCAACCAAATCACGGTTTACTGTTCCGCCCATACCGTTTTCTTGAGAAATCGTTATCAGTCGTTTGACAGCCTGATCAATGTTATCAATATCATTTTTTATTTCTTCCAAGCTGCGGCGACTAAATTTTTCCCCTTTATAGACCGGGCAAAACAAACACCGGTTCCAGGGACAATTCCTGGTCAACCTTAACAAGAGGCTGTTGGCTTCATTAGGTGGACGGATAGGTCCCTGTTCATGGGCAACTATACTCTGGGCCATAGAACCCTCCCAATAAGTTTTCATAATACTATTATATTATATCTTTTTAAAGGGCACAGTAACCTGTGCCCTTCACCTCATTAATAAGCATATCTATTGAACAGAAGCTTAACCCTTAATCTAAAAACCCGCTATTCCATCTCCGGAAGGTAGTGTTTCAATAAGTCCCACAACTCCTGTGGCTTAAACGGCTTGGTCATGTAGCTGTCGGCCCCAAGATCCATTGCCCTCTGACGGTCTTCCTCTTCAGCTTTGGCGGTAAGGACAATTACAGGAATATTTTTGGTATCATTATTACCTTTAACTTCTTTTAAAACTTCAAAACCATCAACCTTTGGCATTAATAGATCAAGCAGGATTAAATCCGGGTGTTCCTTGCGAATTGAATTTAGTGCTTCTTCCCCGTCTTCAACTATTTCTATTTGATAACCGACAGCATCCAGGCAGGTGCGCACCCCTAAAATTACATTGCGTTCGTCTTCTGCAAGCAGTACTTTTTTGGACAAAATTTAACCTCCTTCTTGCTCTATTTCGGGCAGGGTAACAGATCCTTCTCCCTGGTAAACAGGAAAAGTGAAAGTAAAGGTGGTTCCCTTGCCTACTTCGCTGTCAACCCAGATTTCTCCACCATGGGCCATCACAATATCTTTGGCAATAGCCAGTCCAAGCCCTACTCCGCCGGAGCCTTTGCGTCCTTCTCCGCTTACCTGGATATATTTACGGAATATCTTTTCCTGTTGATCCTTGGGAATGCCGCATCCAGTATCTTCAACAGAGAAAAACAACCTCTTGCCACGCTGGCGCACTCGCACGGAAATTGTCCCTTCAGGATCGGTATAGCGGAGGGCGTTACCAACCAGGTTGGTTAAAACCCAAACAGCCTTATTAAAATCAGCGGCAACCGGTGGTAAATTAGGTGGTAAATCAGTTATCAGCTCAACACCCTGTTTTTCGGCCTGGAATTTGAGGGGCCGCACCGCCTCCTGGACCAGGTCTGATACATCAGTTGGTTCCGCCTCAATATAGATAGTTCCCGATTCAATCCTGGACAGCTCCATTAAGTTGTCAATCAACCTGCTTAACCGTTCACAGTCTGCGCCAATCGCTTCCAAAACTTCTTTACCCCTTGGAGTAAGATCGCCCAGCATCCCCTCTTTTAGCATTTCCACACCGACTATAATGGTGGTAAGGGGCGTGCGAAATTCATGAGAAACAATCGAGACAAAGTCTGTTTTAATCTTTTCCATTTCGTGAAAACGGGTTACATCGGTAAATTGAACCAGCCCACCCCAGAGTTCTCCCTCATGAAAAACAGGGTTAATGGCAATTTTAAAAAAGTATCGCTGGTCCATCCGTTTAACCTTTACAGATGCTTCTTCATAAGAACACTTCAACTCTGCTTCCTGCTCGAAAACATCTTCAAGCAGGTTGTCCAGTTTCGTAATGCCGGTTAATTCGGTAACAATTTTACCTTCCGCAGATTTGCTGTCCGTATTAAACAGCTCTCCTGCTTTCTGGTTCAACCAAACAACTGATTTGTTCCGATCGACCAGGAAAACAGGATCGGCAAGATTGTTGGCTATCGTATCCAAATTAACGGGTACCGGTGAATTACTCAACTTCACACCTGCCTTTCTGTTGCAATTTTAAAATTATATTGACGTTAGATATATAGCTTTTTGCTACCCAATTATATCATCATCAGTTGATAATGAAAAGCCACAAAAAGGCATTAATAGTCATAATTATTAATATTAAAGCCCCTGGTTTGTCAAGGGCTTTAACTAATATCATCTCAGGGTCGGGTTCTGTTGTTTAATTAAGTTATTAACCCATCTCACCGGACTAGATCACCTTCGAAAATCCCGGTTTTATTTTATTCCTGCCGGGTATCAAAAACCACCTCTTCGGTGATGTATTTTTCCAGGCCGATTTTATTGGCGATAGCATCCAGGGTATTCTTTTCTACGGTTACCGGAAGGTTGAATGTTTCACTAATTTCCTGTTCAAGATTTTTTTGCAGGGCTTCCTCATCCCGGCCGGAAACTCCCTTGAATACTATCTTCAAGCCATCGGTGCCGTTTTGCCTGTTTATTTCCACGTACCAGAGCAAAACATCCGCATTCGCCATCATCCTGCGGCGCAGTTCGTTGGCATTAAAATCAACCGGGCCTTCGTTGCCGGACAGCTTGTAATAGTGCGACTTACGTTCAATATCCCCCATAAGCCGGGGCACCGTGCGCTTGCAATTAGGGCAAGGTTCAGTCACCAGGCCGCCGGTAGCTATATCGCCGGTTCGGTAACGCAAAACCGTAGTGCCTTTAGCATCGAGATGGGTCAGCACCACTTCGCCTTTTTCTCCTTCACCCAAAACAGTTTCACCGTCGGGATCTAAAATTTCTACCAGAACATGGTCAGGGTTAAGGTGGTAGCCATAACCCGGTTCACACTCCGCCCAGCCGCATTTAGCTTCTGAATTGAAATAAATTCGCTGTACTTTATTGTCCTTTGCGCCCACCGATTCCATCAGTTTTTTCATCTTCTCTGTTGCAGAGACCGGTGCATAATCAATACCAATAACCAGGCGCTGCAAGTTTTCAGCACTAAATCCAAAAAAATCCAAAGTTTGAAGGGCAAACATGGCGTATCCGGGAGCAGCGGCAATAACTTCCGCCTCCATGTTGTCCATTGCTTTTAATATTTTTTCCATACCCAGCACCTTACCTCCACCGGCTTGCAGCGCTGTGCTGCCAATGCCGACGGTGCTGTAAAACATCTGCCAGAAGTACACATTTGGCGCATAAGTAAAGGCATTAACCATTGTATCATCACGGGTAAGCCCTAAAATATCAAAGGCCCTAAAACCCGCTTCTTTCATATTATTCAAATCGTAGTGGGTATATTCTACCGGTAAAGGCCTGGCTGTGCGCCCGGCGCTAAAATAGAGAGTGTGAAATTTATAATCCTTGGGATCGGGGCCTTCCTCTTTTTTCCCGAAAAGAGCAAACCCTTTCTTTTTACTTTTTTGTTCTTCTTCAGAAGGTGGTTCCAAAACAAATTTCTTTGGATGTCGCAAATCATCTTCCCGGGGCAGCATATCTTCCTTTTTAGTTAAAGGGAGCTTGTTTAAATCATCTAAGCTCCTGAATGATTCCGGATCTATCCCTTTTTCCTTAAAGATTTCGCGGTAATAGGGATGTCTTTTAGCAAATTCATTTTTGACCATCTTTTGCAGCAAATCATCCTGCATATTTCTGATTGCCTTTGCCGGCATCCGGCTAACTTTTTTCCATACTTCCATGCTTTGCCTCCTCCCGCTTATCCGTAAAAAGTTTAATCGGTTGGTCTGTTATCAAGAATTCTTTTTTCTTTTAATTCCGTTTCCATCCCCAGTTGTTTAACCAGTTCAGGTACGGGCTTAAAGATTATGTCGGTCAGGGAAACCTCTGTATCCCGCAGCACTTTTTGCCGCACATCGGCAGCCAGTTTTTCCCGGTCAACATCCTCTTTAACCGCGACATAAAGATATATTTCGTCCAGATCATAAGGATCGTCGTTTCTCTTGCGCATTTCAACCTGCCATTCTTCAACATCCGGCTGGCTCATCATCAATGGGAAAAAGTTATTTAAATTAACCAGGGTTCCCTTGACCTTGGTCATGCTGAATTCCTTCATTTCCGACTTTCGCTGGATATTGGAACTAATCCGCGGCACTGTCCGACCGCAGTTCGGGCAGGGTTCATACATCAAGCCGCCCTTGGCAATATCCCCGGTCCTGTAGCGAAGGACCGCTGTTCCCCGCCAATCCAGTGAAGTGTAAACAATCTCACCTTCTTCGCCTTCACCTACAGGTTCTCCGGTTTCCGGATCCACAGTTTCAAAAACTTCCATATCTGGAAACAGGTGGTACCCGTAATATTCATCGTGTGAGGGACATTCCGGCCAGGCTACTTTCGCTTCAGTCATTCCATAAGTCGCTAAAACCATCACATCTTCTGCGCCTAGCTGGACAAACAATTCCTTGATTTTATCTTTCAAGCCCGGGGGGACCCGTTCTCCGCCAAAGAAAAGTTTCTTAATCGATGAAAAATCACGACCCTGCTTAACCGCTTCTCTCAAGAAGTAGTAGCAATAACCGGGAATAAAAACTGCCACAGTCGGACGCAGGTACTCAAAAGCATCCATCAAGTTTTTTGTTCCCACTATCTTTCCTCCGCCGCTGTGGAAGTTGGCTACATCCATCTGCTCACCGGCAAAAAAGGTTTGCCAGAAAGCTAAATGCGGAGCAAATGGGAAGCAGTTAACCACGATATCATCACTGGTCACTTCAAAAACATCGAGCAGGCGGTAACCGGCCTCTCTGATATTGTCCAGGTCTCGTTTAGAATATAGAAATGGAGTGGGGTTCGCCGTCCTGCCGGTTGTAAAATGCAGATGCACCGGTTTAAAATCGTAAACTTTCTCTTCGACCTGGGCCTTGCCCCCGGTCATAGACATCTTGGCCAGGTGGCTGTATTTCTCAGTAATTTCTTCATCCGGACGAATTACAAAATCCTTGGCTTTTTGCGGTTCTTCGTCGGTTGGCGCAATATCCCATTTATAGGTAAAGGGCAGATGCCTTAAGTCTTCAATACCCTTGACTTTTAAAGGATCAATTTTTAATTCCTGGAGCAGGTTACTGTAATAGGGGCTGTATAAATATATTTGATTTGCCATAAAAGCTCTTAGCTTGCGATCTTGTAGTTCTTTAATCTCCTTGTAAGGCATTTTGCTAAGTTTTTCCCAATTTTCCATGAAGATGTCACCTCCTGATAAGTATGAGGAAAAAGTCGGGACGGGTCTCATAAAGAGTAAAAGCCCGTCCCGGGACCTTAACCTGGTTACTTGGGAAATTCATCGTAAAGGGTGGTAATAAACCAGAGTATGAAAACCGAAAGAACAATAATGGTAATGGG
>PUKR01000225.1 GCA_003552365.1 Syntrophomonadaceae bacterium | reverse complement strand
TGCTGCAGGTTTGCTTTCTCTTCCGCTTTCTTTTTTTCCATATCTTCAGCCCCGGTTAATTCGGCAGCTAAACTATCTTTTTGCACTTCTAACTTTTTAATGCTTTGTTGTAACGACTCCAGTTTTTCCTGCAGCTCTTTTTTCTCATTTTGTAAATTACTCTTCTGAGATTCTATTCGTTCCAGCCGTTTTTTTAATTCACCAATAGTGGAAAGTGCCGCTTCTTTTTTTGAGCCCACCTGGTATATACGTTGCTGCTGCTTTTCAACTTCTTCAGGCAAATCATTTTTTTCAAGCTCTTCCATTTCAAGGCGTAACCCTTCCAGTTCTTTTTCCAGCTCGGCCAGGGCTTCCTTTTTTTCTTCCAGTTCTTCTTTTGTCCTGGTGTTCTGGGCTGACATTTCTTCCATAAGCATCTCGAGCTGCTTAACCCGTTGCCGATTCTGTTCTATTTGTTCCCGGTAGCGGCCCTCTCTTTCCTTAAGCAGCTTCAACTCATTTTCCTGTTGTTCCAGTGACCGGGAGACCTCGCTCAACTTGCGCTCCTGCTCTTTTTTTCGCTTTTGGTCCTCCTGAAAGTCATTCTTTAGCTCCTGGACCTCTTTTTCATGCAATCCCCCTTCAGCGGCAGAAGATGCCAGGGTGTCATTAACATCCTGGAGTTGCTTGTTGACCCTGTTTAGTTGTTCCCGGGATTTAGTCAGGTGATAAGTTAACAATTTTCTTTCTTCAGCTTCAATCTGCCGGCGCAGTTCACGATACTGGCGGGTTACTTCAGCCTGGCTTTGCAGGGGTTCAACCTGTGTTTCCAGTTCAAAAATCAAGTCCTGGACCCGAACCAGGTTATCCCTGGTTTCATCCAAGCGCCTTTTTGCCTCGCCCTTACGAATTTTATATTTCAGGATACCGGCAGCTTCTTCAAATATTTCCCTTCTTTCATCAGGCCGGTTGTTAATAATTTCATCCACCCGGCCCTGGCCAATAACCGAGTAAACATCTTTTCCGAGACCTGTATCGATGAAAAGCTCGGTTACATCCTTTAACCGGCAAACCGATTTATTTATGTAGTACTCGCTCTCACCGTTGCGGAACAGGCGCCTGGTAATGGTAACTTCATCATAATCAAAATTAAGGAAACTTGAAGCCCCGGCAAAATTAAGAGATACTTCAGCGAAATTGAGCGCTTTCCGGCTCTCACTGCCGGAAAAAATAACTTCTTCCATACGGTTCCCGCGTAAAGACTTAACACTCTGCTCACCAAGGGCCCAGCGCACAGCATCCACCAGGTTGCTTTTTCCACAACCATTTGGCCCGATAACTGCTGTAATACCCGGGCTCAATTCCAGTTCTGCTTTTTCCGCAAAAGATTTAAATCCAAACAGTTCCAGGCTTTTTAAATACAATCAATCAGGCTCCTATACCATGGTATTTCACTTTCTGCCAAAAACCAGGCAATACTTTTCCCAGCTTAATAACTAAGCTCAGTCCTATCCTAACAAATAGCCTGCCTCATTAAAAGCGGCAGGCTAATAATATTTTGCATCAATGAAAATCATCTGGGTTCTACCGTAAATCGAATCGCCGTTCTCTGAATACCTTCAATTTCCAAATCCACGAAAGCAGGCCGCATAACCAGGTTTATTCCATTTGGCGCCACATAACCCCGGGCAATGGCTATGGCTTTTACCGCCTGATTTACCGCTCCTGCGCCAATCGCCTGCATTTCCACCGTACCATTAGCCCTGATTGCTGCAGCCACAGCTCCGGCAATCGCCTTGGGCTTTGATTGAGCCGACACCTTTAATAGTTCCATGCTTTGTTGTTTACAGCTCCTCGTAGATTATTTGATTTAAGATCAAACAGGCCGGATCTAAGGTGTAAGATTTTGCCACGCTTCTTTCGCCGCCGCTTGTTCAGCCTCCTTCTTGCTGCGGCCCTGTCCGGAACCAACTGTATTTGAAGCAAGTATCACTTCTGCTTCAAATACTTTCTTATGGTCAGGCCCGCTTTCATTAATAATTCGATAAAACGGAGTTACGGCAAACCGGGCTTGCGAAAATTCCTGAAGCAAAGTTTTAAAATCCCGGCATAAAACTCCTTCCTGCAGTTCCTCCAGGATAGGCTTATAAAGATCTAAAACATGACTGCGGCAATGCTCCAATCCCAAATCTAGGTACAAGGCACCAATTAAGGCTTCAACCGCATCAGCCAGTAGCGAAGGACGGCTGAAACCACCACCGGTCTTTTCACCCTTGCCCAGGCGCAGATACTGGCCGATATCAAGCTCAAAAGCCAACCTGGCCAGGGATGCTTCGCAAACCAGGTCAGCCCTAAGTTTAGTTAATTTGCCTTCCGGCAGTTCGGGGTAAGTATAATATAAATAATCGCTGATTACCAGTTCCAGGACAGCATCGCCCAAAAATTCAAGGCGCTCGTTATGGTTACCATGTTGTTTTTTTTCATGAGCGTAAGACGTATGGGTCAAAGCCTGTTCAAACAGGTTAACATTTGTAATTTCCCAACCCAATTTCCCCAGGAATGACCTGATATCGTTTTGCCAGCTCATAAAGTCTCCTTTTTATAATCTACGAAGAATACTTTTTCACCAATAAAGTAGCATTGGTTCCACCAAATCCAAATGAGTTTGACATGATTAGGTCAATATTACCTTCTCTCGCCTGGTTTGGTACATAGTCCAAGTCGCATTCAGGATCGGGATTTTCATAATTGATGGTGGGATGTATGATCTGGTTTTGTAAGATCATCAGGGAAGCTATTAGTTCAACTGCTCCCGCTGCCCCTAAAAGGTGCCCGGTCATAGACTTTGTTGAGCTAACCGGAATTTCGTAAGCATGCCGGCCGAATATATTCTTGATAGCCATGGTTTCAATTTTATCATTAAACTCTGTCGAAGTTCCGTGGGCATTGATATAATCTACCTGTTCCGGCTCAGCAGCTGCACTTTTAAGGGCCCGCTTCATACTTAAACAAGCACCGTATCCTTCAGGATCGGGAGCTGTCATATGGTAAGCATCACCGGACATCCCGTAGCCCACGATTTCACCATAGATATGAGCATTGCGCTTTAAGGCATTATCCAGGGGTTCCAAAACCAAAACTCCTGCTCCTTCTCCCATTACAAAACCGTCACGGTCCCGGTCAAACGGCCGGGAGGCTCTCTGCGGCTCATCGTTGCGGGTAGAAAGAGCCCTGGCCGAAGAAAAGCCGGAATAAGCAAGGTCACTGATTGTCGCTTCGGCACCGCCGGCCAGCATTATTTCAGCATCGCCCCTGCCAATAATATGCCAGGCATCACCGATGGTATGCGTGGAAGTGGCACAGGCTGTGACCACGGTTGAGTTTGGACCGCGCAACCCCAGCATCATTGACAGGTAGCCGGAAGCCATATTCGCTATTAAAGCGGGCACTAAAAAAGGGCTTACCCGGCGCGGTCCTTTCTGGTCAAGAATTCTCAGTTGATCCTCGATGGTTCTAATACCACCAATTCCCGAACCGATCAATACCCCTATATCATCTTTATTTACCTGGACCTGGTCCAATCCGGCATCATCCCAGGCCTGCAGTCCGGCTGCAACCCCAAAGTGGGTAAAGCGGTCAACTTTTTTCGCTTCCCTTTTATCCATGTAAATTGTGGGATCGAAGTCCTTTATTTCACCGGCAATACGACAAGGGTACTTGCTGACATCAAAATTCTCCACCAGTGAAATACCGCTATTCCCGCTAACAATATTTTCCCAAAATTGAATTTTATCGGAACCTGTGGGTGAAATGACACCGATTCCGGTGATCACTACTCTTCGCATTTTTCACCTCTATAGGCATTAAACTTTTGATTCGATGTATTTAATTACGTCACCGACTGATTTAACATTTTCAATTTCCTGATCGGATATCTCCAGGTCAAACTCTTCTTCTAACGCCATCACCAGTTCTACAATGTCAAGGGAGTCGGCATCGATATCTTCAAAAGTTGTTTCTGCCGACAATTTGTCAATCGCTACTTCAAGCTGATCGGAAATAATATCTTTGACCTTGTTTTCGACGCTCATTCAATCACCTCCTCCCGGCTGTATTGTTTGTTTTATTTAGAATTAGATAAATGCTAATGCTACATTGACAGGTTACCGTCAACGGCAATAACCTGGCCGGTAACATAATGGGCGGAACCGGCAAGAAACAGGACTACTTCTGCAACATCTTCAGGTTTGCCCAACCGCCCCATCGCAATCCGAGATAAGACTTGGTCTTTAACTTGATCGCTTAATTCACCTGTCATTTCAGTATCAATAAATCCGGGAGCTACCGCATTGACCGTGATGTTCCTCGATCCCAATTCCTTGGCCAGGGTCCTGGTAAAGGAAATAACTCCTCCCTTGGCGGCAGCATAATTAGCCTGGCCGGCATTGCCATGGATACCGGCAACCGAAGCGATATTAACAATCCTGCCGCCGCTTTTCTGTTTCAGTAAAGGCTTGTATACTGCCCGGCAGCAGTTGTAGACACCTGTTAAATTGGTATCGATTACCTCTTGCCATTCTTTTTCTTTCATGCGGGCAAGCAAGTTGTCCCGGGTGATGCCCGCATTATTAATAAGTATATCAATTCTTTTGAAATGATCAATAGCGCTTTGCACTAACAGTTCACATTGACTGTAATCAGTAACATCAGCTTTAACAGTTATCGCCGATCCGCCGTTTTTTTCTATTTCATTTTTAACTTCTTCCGCAGCAGCTTGATTGCCGCTATAGTTAACCACCACCGAAGCTCCGGCCTTGCCTAAAGCAAGGGCAATTGCCCGGCCAATACCTCTTGAAGAACCTGTAACTATCGCTGTTTTCCCTTCCAAGTTCAAGTAAAACACCTCTTTACTTTAATCTTACCCGTTCAAAATTCGGAAATTAATTGCCGGATTCCTTTATTTTTTCAACATCATCCACTTTTTCCACAGCGATTGTCTTTTTAGCGGAATCAATTCTTTTCATCATCCTGGCCGGTGAGTTCCCCGGCCCGACCCCGACGAAGCGATCTATCCCTTCCGCAATCATATTGCGGATTGATTGTTCCCACATGATCGGGTTGCTTACCTGTTTGATAAGGTTATGTTTAATTTGTTCGGGATCATCGGTAAACCAAGCTGATACATTGCTAACGATCGGCACTTTCGGCCGCTTTATCTTTACACTTTCCAGCTCTACTGCCATCTTTTCTTCAGCAGATTGTAAAAGAGAACAGTGAAAGGGAGCACTTACCTTTAATTCTGAGCTCCTTTTTGAACCCGCTTCACCTGCTAATTCCCGGACACGTTCCACAGCCGCTACTTCTCCGCTAATTACAATCTGTCCCGGACAATTGTAATTAGCCGGGGTAACCAAGCCAATTTCCTGTGCCTCCCGGCATATTTCTTCCACTTTTTCATGGGCAAGGCCCATGATGGCAATCATTTTTCCCTTACCGGCCGGAACGGCCTCCTGCATATAAATTCCACGTTTTTGCACCAGGGGAAGCGCTTCTTCAAAAGACAGGGCTCCTGCGGAAACCAAAGCACTGTATTCACCCAGGCTCAAACCGGCCATTGCGGAAGAATTCATTCCCCTGCTTTCTAAATCCCGGTAAATAGCGACGCTTACCGCAAGGATAGCCGGCTGGGTGTTTTCAGTTTGCTGCAATTTTTCTTCAGGCCCACAGAAAATTGTATCGAGAAAGTCTTTACCCAACACCGCTTCTGCCTGGTTAAAAACTGAACGCGCTGCTGTTGATTTTTCATAAAAGTCTATTCCCATCCCCGCATACTGCGCTCCCTGGCCGGGGAAAAGAACTCCTGCTTTAATAAGCATAATTAAAAAACTCCTTTCTACCACTTCATCAAAATACCGCCCCAGGTTAAACCGGCACCAAAGCCAACCATGGCTACCAGGTCACCTTTTTTTAAGCGTCCGGCAACTAATTCTTCATGAAGCAAAATCGGGATTGTGGCCGACGAAGTGTTCCCCAACCGATCAATATTTACAGGAAACTTTTCCACAGGCAGTTTGAGATGTTTTCGGACATAATCGATTATCCTTAAGTTAGCCTGATGGAGAAGTACCATGTCGAGATCCTCAGGCTTTAAACCTTCCTCATTTATTAAATCACGCAGCATCGCTTCTACCTGGCTGACCGCAAATTTAAATACTTCATTGCCGTTCATCTTTAAATAATGCATCCGCTCTGCCAGGGTTTCCCGGCAGGCGGGGTGCTTGCTGCCACCCCCTGGTATGTAAAGCAGCTCGGCGCCGCGGCCGTCAGCTTTGATTGAACAGTTTATTATTCCCCGGTCTTCAGCAGTGCCCTGTACAACTACAGCACCGGCGCCGTCACCAAATAAAACGCAGGTGCCCCTGTCTTCCCAGTCCGTAACCCGGGTTAGGATCTCTACTCCTACGACCAGGATATTTTTATAAGCTCCGCCACTAATAAATTGCTGCGCGATTGTAAGGGCATAAATAAAGCCGGTACAACCGGCAGATAAATCCATTGCGGCGGCATTAAAAGCCCCCAGCCTGGCCTGCAGCAAGCAGGAAGAAGCAGGGGTGGGATAATCCGGGGTTACGGTAGCCACCAGAATCATATCCAGATCTGAAGGCTCCAGGCCCGCATCAGCAAGGGCTTCTTTAGCCGCCTTTTCCGACAAGTCCGTGTTGGAGTACCCGTCTTCCAGTTTTCGTCGTTCCCTGATTCCGGTCCTGGAAATGATCCATTGATCACTGGTATCAACCATCTTTTCCAGGTCTTGATTAGTAATCACCTGTTCGGGCACAGCTGCACCGGTTCCGGTTATTACAACATTGTACTGGTTATTCATCTTCTCCTCCGTTGATCATCCCGGACAATTCATTTAACTTTTCCTGGAGCTGCCTGGTAACATCTTTTTTGACAAATGGGTGAACCTGCTTGTATAAAGCTTGTTCGATTGACCTGGCTCGTGATGAACCATGGCACTTGACACACAAACCATTTACTCCTAAAAGAGGCGCTCCCCCATAACCGGAATCATCAATTTTATTGCGTAAACCGTGAAAAACAGGACGAAGCAGCATAGCACCCAGTTTATAACGAAGTTTACTGCTGATTTCCTGTTTGAAAAACCCGAGTATTGTCCGGGACAACCCTTCTGCCGATTTTAAAAATATATTTCCTACAAAACCATCACAAACAACGACATCAACAACGTTGTAAAAAATATCCGTTCCTTCCACGTTGCCGTAAAAGTGGGGTAAGTGGTCATTTAAAATAGCGTATGCTTTCTTTACCTGGGCATTGCCCTTATTTGCTTCGACTCCCACATTAAGCAAGCCAACCCGTGGCTCAGGGCAGCCTACTATTTGTTGGGAATAAACCCGGCCCATATATGCATACTGGACAAGCTGTTCCGGTTTCGCATCCATATTGGCGCCGACATCTAAAAACAATACCGAGCCACCATTAAATCCCGGCATCGGAGTTAGCAAAGCCGGCCGGCTGATTCCACTTAACCTGCCTAAAAAAAGTAAGCCTCCCGCCATTAACGCCCCGGTGTTGCCGGCACTGAGAGCAGCATCGGCTTTTTTTTCCCGGACCATCTGCAATACCTTGACCATGGAAGCGTTTTTCTTTTTTCTGATCGATAACCCCGGATCATCGTCGGGGGCAATAATTTCATCGGCATGGACTATGTTCAAGCGATCTGAAGGATATTTTTTCCCTTTTAGACATGCCCGGACATCACTTTCCCTTCCGACAAGGGTAATTTCAAGATCACTCAACCCATTAAGAGCGGCCACAGCACCGGCAACTATTTCCCCGGGAGCGTGATCACCACCCATTGCATCTATAGCGACTCGCACCAAGCATTCCCACATCCTTTAATCAAGCCTTAAAAATAGATACAGTACGCCCCTCTTTCTATAAAAGGCGTACTGTCCATTTAAACTTATTTTACTTTTACAGCTTCCTTATCCTTATAGTGTCCGCAATTTAAACAAACCCGGTGATTGGGCTTTAATTCATGGCACTGTGGACAGGGAACCAGATGGGGAGCAGATACCTTCCTGCTTGCTCTTCTCATGTTCCGCTTAGACTTGGAAGTTCTTCTTTTTGGAACAGCCACTTTAATTCCTCCTTAACAGTTTAACTGCCTGAATAGTATTCTTTTAGTTTAAGCAGCCTGACATCAATCATTTCTTCACCCTTGCTGCATTGGCATGAGGACTGGTTAAGATCAGTGCCGCATTGGTCACAAATTCCCTTGCAATCCGGTTTGCATAAAGGACGATATTCCTGGGAGAGTATAATCAATTGCCGTACATATTCTTCAAGATAAAGGTCATCTCCACTGACCACTAACCGATTTGCTGCCTCTTCAGCCAGGGAGTCCGAGAACTCCTCATCAAATCCATGCTGAGTCACAGTAAAAACTTCGTTAAAATCAGCTTTTTGAACTTGAAGAAAAGGCTCCAAGCACCTTGAGCAAAGTGCCGTTATTGATGCTTCAAAGCTTCCTGTAATCAACACCTCACCTTCACTGTAGGAGGCGTTAAATTGCATTGTCAGCTTTCCGCCTTCAGGAAAATCATCATAGTAATCGTCAAGCTCCACCTGGAAGCTGTAATCTAATGTTTCACCCAGCTTAGACTTAATATCAGGCAAATGGATAAGCATATTTACACCCCAAAAAACTAAAGTAATTATATAGAGCTTTAATTTCTTTGTCAACCAGCATCAAGCATCTCCGCTCTTACTTACATGCTTGTTATGCTACGTGGTTAAAAATAAGTAAGTCTAATTAAATGATTGATAAATAAATCAATAGGTCACTCCGTCAATATCATCGTCAGTTTCAGCCGGGGACAATACCTTGAGATCGATCATGATTTGATTGGGCAGGCAAACAATACTTTCATAAGAATGTTCTATCCAGCCGGTGTGGGAACAGATCGCCTGTGGGCACAATTCTTCTCCCATTGGCAGCATCCTTACCCTGCCATCTTTAATTTCAATCTCTGCCGTATGTTCATTGTCTTCACCAAATTGTAAATCATATTCATAAGCTTCGCCTTCAGACAGAGAGAGTTCGGTTACCTGTTCGTTCTCTAAATGGACCGTGGCATACTTTTGTCCCGCAGCATCGACTTCCTGCAAGTTAAACCACAAACTGGTAAACCCTATTACAATAATAAAACCGATTATAAAATAATCGGCAGTTTTTACTTTTATATTGATCATTCTGCATCACCCAACAGTATTATAACATAACCATTTACCTGTTGTCTTTCTCACTAACGCCGGCG
>PUKR01000282.1 GCA_003552365.1 Syntrophomonadaceae bacterium | reverse complement strand
TCTGAGTTTACCGGAACCAGGCTGGCGATAAACTTTGAGCCTTGAACTTTAAAAACAGTTCGCGTTTTTTGGGCCGGAACAAGATAACAACAATCTTCTGCCATAATCCCTCCGCTTTGAACTTTTAGCTTACTTTTGTTTTTTATTTCGGGCTGAAGTTTCTCTACCAGTTTTCACCTTATTGTATTAAGAATCGTCCCTTTGTTTACCCTCCTCTATATGTTCAAGGTATTCTTGGATCTCTTTTTCCATTCCCTGTCCGGTAGGACGGTAAAATTTCTTGTTTTTCACAGCCGGTGGCAGGTAGTCCTGCTCTATGTAATGTCCGGGGTAATCATGCGGGTATTGATATCCCTTACCGTGCTCCAACCGCCTGGCTCCCTTGTAGCTGCTGTCTTTTAAGTGGCGGGGAACCGGTTGATTTTCCTCTTTTTCCACCGCCTCAAGGGCTTCGTTTATGGCCAGGTAACTGGCATTGCTTTTTGGGGCTCCGGCAAGGTAAGTGGCTGCCTGGGCCAGGGGTATTTTCCCCTCGGGCAAGCCGATCATCTGCACGGCCTGGGCTGCAGAAACTGCCAGGGGCAGGGCCCGGGGATCGGCGTTTCCGATGTCTTCCGAGGCGCTTATGATCAAGCGCCTGGCAATAAATAACGGATCCTCGCCGCCTTTGATCATCCGGGCCATCCAGTACAGGGCAGCGTCGGGATCTGAACCCCGGATTGATTTGATTAACGCAGAAGCCATGTCATAGTGGTCATCTCCCTGCCGGTCGTAAGAGAGCAGGCGTTTTTGCATCGCTTCCGCTGCTTCTTGAAGCGTTACTTTAATTGCATCTTCGCTGCTGCCCGCTGAAATAACAGCGGTTTCCAGGGCATTTAATGCTACCCGGGCATCTCCGTTTGCTTTACCTGAAAGGTATTCCAGCACCCCGGGGTCTACTTCTGGCTTCAGTTTACCCAAGCCTCGCTCTTTATCTGTTAAGGCTTTCTCGAGCAAATTGGTGATTTCTTCTTTTTGCAGCGATTCAAAGACAAAAAGCCTGGTGCGTGATAGCAGGGGACCGGTCAGGTAAAAGAAGGGGTTTTCAGTGGTGGCCCCGATAAAGATTATTGTGCCCTTTTCAATGGCAGACAGCAAAACGTCCTGCTGGGCTTTATTGAAACGGTGAATTTCATCGATGAAAAGAATCATGCGCCGGTTATGGAGCGACCAGCTTTCACGGGCCTGTTCGATTACCCGGCGGACATCTTTAACGCCGGCAGCTACGGCATTAAGCTGGGTAAATTCTGCTTTACTGAGGGAAGCAATAATCTTGGCCAGGCTGGTTTTCCCGGTTCCCGGAGGACCGTAAAAGATCATCGATACCAGTTTATCGGAAGTAATTATGTTATAAAGTGGCTTGTTTTTACCTAAGATATGTTCCTGGCCTGTAAACTGCTCCAGGGTTTCCGGACGCATCCTCTGGGCTAGCGGTCCCTCTTCCTTAATCTTATTTTCCAGGCCGGCGCTGATCAAATCCACAGGCTTGACACCAACTTTCGAGATTTACTTTTTTCACTTGATTTAATTTTACCCTAAACTGTTGCCGATTTAAACAAAACACTCCTTTCTTAACCCAAGACGGTATTAATGAAAGGAGTGTCGATTGCAAAGTGTTATTTAACTGTGCTTAGGCCCCACGATTATAGAAGCTAAATTTAGGCAGCCCGAGAATTAATTGACATGGCATTTAAAACAAGGCTTTTCAAGTTTTAAGTTACTGTTCGCTCTCGTCATCTAAAACTCTTTCCACTGCGGCACGGGATAATTTAAGGCTTAAACCTTCGGCTACCCGCAAGGAAATTACTTCTTCATCAATTTCCTTAATTACTCCGTGAAGCCCCCCAATAGTTACAACCCGGTCCCCTTTTTCCAGGCTTTTCAACATTTCCTGGCGCTTTTTTTGCTGTTTCTGCTGGGGACGAATCAACAGGAAGTAAAAAACAACAAATAGCAAGATCAGTGGGAGAAAAGAAGCAATGTTTTCCATTTAATTATGCACCTCCATACATTTTATTTAGCTTTTCGCTCATTTCCTTGTAAAATCCTTCGAAACTATTTTCTTCTATCGCTTTCCTAATTCTTCGCATCAACCGGTCCAAATAATAAAGGTTATGGTAGGTGGTTAACCGCAAACCCAGTATTTCACCGGAGTTGATTAGGTGCCGCAGGTAAGCCCGGGAGTATTTTTTGCAAACCTGACAGCTGCATTCCGGATCCAGCGGCGACAGATCGGAGCTGTAAACGCTGTTGCGGATGGGCAGATAGCCCTGTGAGGTCATTACTCTCCCGTTTCGGGCAATCCTGGTGGGCAAGACACAATCAAATATGTCAATCCCGTGTCTTACCCCTTCAAGCAGGGCATCCGGGGAACCAACCCCCATAAGGTAACGAATTTTTTCCCGTGGAAGTTCCGGAACCGTCCACTCTAAAACCCTGTACATTAAATCCTTGGGTTCCCCTACACTTAAACCTCCGATGGCGTAACCCGGAAAATCCATCTCGGTTAGTTCTCGGGCCGACCGGCGTCGCAAATCCTCATGAGCACCACCCTGGATTATTGCAAGTAAGGCCTGGTCACTGTTCAGGTGTGCCTTCTTGCAGCGCCTGGCCCAGCTGCTGCTGCGGGTTACCGCTTCTTCAACTTCCTCTCGCTCAGCCGGGTAAGGCGGGCACTGATCAAGGACCATTGCGATATCCGAGCCGAGCATATTTTGCAATCGGGTTACCCTTTCGGGGGTGAGGAAATGCTTGGAACCGTCGATATGGGAAGTAAAAGCAACCCCTTCATCATCTATCTTGCGCAGACCACCAAGGCTAAATATCTGGAAACCGCCGCTGTCGGTTAGAATGGATCCCTGCCAGTTCATAAACCTGTGCAGCCCGCCGTGACGGGCCACAATTTCCACACCCGGTCGTAAAAAAAGATGGTAGCAGTTTCCCAGGATTAAACCTGTGCCCATCTCTTCCAGCTCGCCGGTTGTAATTGCCTTGACTGTGCCCTGGGTTCCCACCGGCATAAATGCCGGGGTCTGCACCCGGTTATGGAATGTTTCCAGGGTTCCACTGCGGGCGGCAGTCCTTGAGCAATTCCGGCTGATAGTAAATTTAATGGGCATGCCGCACATCCATTCTATAGATTATCTTAAGCAGGCTTCACTGTCAATTATACTTTAAAAATAATTATAAAAATCCCTGCATTTAGTATCTTTTTTACTGTTTCCTTTAATAATGCTTAAGTTACAACTCAACCGTGCTGTATTTTGGCCGGGGGAATAGACACAATATTAAAGGATCAACATGCAATCGCCGAAACTGTAAAAACGGTATTTCTCATCGACTGCTTCCCGGTAGGCCTGCATGGTTAATTCATAACCGGACATTGCGCAAACCATCATCAAGAGGGTGGATTTCGGCAGGTGAAAATTTGTCAGCATTGCATCCACGGCCCTGAATTTGTAACCGGGATAAATGAAAAGTTCGGTCCACCCCTGTTTTTGACCTTCAAAGTATCCATCATCATTAGCGGCGGTTTCAAGCACCCGGCAAACCGTAGTCCCGACTGCAATTATACGCCGCCCCTGCTTCCGGGCCCGGTTAAGTTTTGCGGCAACCCGGTGATCAATGCTGTAGTATTCGGCATGCATTACATGGTCACGGATATCTTCGGTCTTGACCGGTTGAAAAGTTCCGGGTCCGATATGGAGAGTAACAAAAGTCGTTTCTACCCTTTTTTCTTCCAGGTGATTAAAAACCCTTTCTGTGAAATGAAATCCGGCGGTCGGAGCAGCGGCAGACCCTTCTTTTGCCGCATAAATGGTTTGGTACCGGCTGGGGTCATCAATCTCTCTTTGAATATAGGGAGGCAGGGGCACTTTACCCAGTTGTGTAAGAACTTCCTCTATCGGACCTTCAAGGTTAAAACTTACTTCCCGGAAATCTTTTTCTGCATACCCCTCTATAAAAGCTTCCACACCCTGACCCAGGTCCACCCTGGCCCCGGGTTTCAGTTTGCGACCCGGTTTTACCATCGAAACCCAGTTGCCGTTATCTTTTTTATAAAGCAGCAGCAGTTCGGCGGAAGCAGATTTTCCGGCAACCTGCCCGAGGAGGCGGGCGGGGATAACCCTGGTATCGTTTAAAACCAGCAAGTCATCCTTATTTAAATAATCCGGCAGCCGGTTAAAGCTTGTATGCTCAATTTCACCGCTCTCGCGAAAAAGAACCAGCATCCGCGATTGATCTCTGTTTTTAAGGGGCTCCTGGGCAACCAATTCTTCAGGCAAATGGTAGTCATAATCGCTTAACTTGCTACGTCCCAAAAATCCACCAACTTATTTGCAGGTTTATAATAATTCATAAAATAAAAAAGTCTTGCTTGACGGCTGTTCCAGTTAGCTGCTTTCAAGGCAATCTCTTAATCCAAAGTTTAATCAACGCCTGATTAAATTAAAAATTAAAGTTAAAACTATGCTGATGATAATCATGGTGGCCAGTGGGAAATAAAAAGTAAAGTTTTCTCTTTGGACTAGTATATCACCTGGCAAACGACCGAGTCCCAGGCGGCCGAAGACTAGAAATAAAAGCCCTACAAAAGCAATTACCCCGCCACCAATAAGCAGCATTCGTCCAAAAGCTTCAATATTAAACAACAAGGTCACTCCTGATCCGGCATATTTTTTTAAGGCTCAAAAACAATCCTCATTTTTGCGCATAGACTTAATTGATGCCCAGGCAGTTAATTTCAGCCTGCTTGCAAAACTTCTAAAGTATTTAACTCTTTCTACCATAAACGTTGCTGGGCATCTCCGCCACCGGGTGAAAGGTCCAGGTAGCTATAAACTTCGCTGGTAGCTACCCGGCCGCGTGCTGTTCTTTTTAACAAACCAAGCTGCATCAGGTAAGGCTCGTAAATATCTTCTAAGGTTTCCGGTTCCTCGCTGATACAAGCGGCAAGAGTATCCAGGCCCACCGGCCCGCCTTCAAATTTTTCCACCAGGGCTAGAAGCAGGCGGCGGTCGATTTCATCAAGGCCCATCCGGTCTAACTGCAGCATCTGCAACGCTTCTTTAGCCACGGCTGCTGTTATAATATTGTCTGCTTTCACCTGGGCAAAATCACGCACCCTTTTCAAAAGCCTGTTTGCCACCCTTGGGGTTCCCCGGGAAGCCCTGGCGATAATGGCCGCCCCTTCCTGCTCCGTTTCCATGTTGAGAATACCCGCTGAACGGACAATAATTTCTTCCAGTTCTTCGGGATTGTAAAAATCAAGCCGGTCCACTACCCCAAAGCGATCTCTTAAAGGAGAAGTAAGCAGGCCGGCCCTGACGGTGGCCCCAATCAAGGTAAAAGGAGGCAGTTCAAGGCGCAGGGTGCGGGCTCCGGGACCCTTGCCGATAACGATATCTAAGGCATTGTCCTCCATGGCCGGGTAAAGTATTTCTTCCACCGACCGGTTGAGACGGTGAATTTCATCGATAAAGAGCACATCACCGTGACCCAGGTTGGTTAAAATGGCCGCCAGATCACCGGGGCGTTCAATGGCCGGACCGGCGGTTACCCTGATGTTTACGCCCAGTTCCCAGGCAATAATGTGCGCCAGGGTAGTTTTGCCCAACCCCGGTGGGCCGTAAAGCAGGACGTGATCAAGGGGTTCGTTTCGTTCCAGGGCAGCCCTGATATAGATGGACATTTTTTCCTTAATTTTCTCCTGGCCGATATATTCCTTTAGTGAACGCGGTCTCAGCCCAAGTTCAACCTGGGGGTCGTCTTCAACCTGCCGCTGGGCCGACACGATCCGGTCTTCACTCCTATCCTCCATCTGCTTCTCCTTTCATTAAAAAAACTATCAATTGCTGGCCATACTTTTCAGGGCCAGTTTTAACAATTCCTCCCTGGAGAGATCCTTGTTTTGGTTCACCACGCTGCTCGTCGCTGCTGCCGCTTCCCCGCTAGAATAGCCAAGGGCAACCAGTGCCTCAGTAATATCATCGACGATTGAGTAACCGGTAGGAGCAGCTGTGCCGCCTGCCAGTTCCTCGGAAGAAATAGTGCGGGGCAGCTTTTCTTTAAGCTCAAAAACCAGGCGCTGGGCAGCTTTACGCCCCACCCCGTGAGCCCGGCTTAACTGGGCAATATTTTCTTCTAACACAGCTATATAAAGTTCTGATACAGTGAATATGCCAAGCAAAGAAAGTGCCAGGCGGGGGCCGAAACCGCTGACACCCAGCATTAAATTAAACAGCTTGCGTTCTTCTTTTGATTCAAAACCGTAAATACGGACATCTTCTTCTTTGATCATCAGGCGTGTGTAAAGGATTATTTCTTCTCCTACCCGGCTTTGCAGGCTTCCTTTTTGCGAGGGCGGCATATCCAGGGATATCCCCACTCCTCCGAGATCCAGGACTGCTTTTCCCTGCTCTGCTTCTACCAGGCTGCCGGTAAGGTAATCGATCACCTAAGTGCTGCCCCCTTTTATTGCATTTTCGAAACGGCGATTTTGCAGGTGGCATAAAGCTACAGCCAGAGCGTCTGCTTCATCGTCAACACCGGGAAGCCGGGGCAGTTTAAGCAGCATCTGTACCATTTTCTGCACTTGAATTTTTTCCGCTTTACCGTATCCCGCAACAGCCTGCTTAACCTGCAGTGGAGTGTATTCATATAGTTCGATACCTAAGCGGGCAGCGGCCAAAATAATTACCCCCCGTGCTTCCCCTACCTGGAAAGCTGTGCGCACATTTTTACTAAAGAAAATTTTTTCTACCACCAGTGCCTGGGGTTTGTGGGTAGTTATCAGATCGCAGATTTGGCTATGAATTTTTTCCAACCTGGAGGCAGTAGGCCAATCTTTATCGGTCCGAATACACCCGGAAGCAGGGCATTGAAAGTTACTGCCGCACTCTTCCACTATCCCGTAGCCGGTTATCGCTACCCCTGGATCTATACCGAGAATACGCATTCGTTCACCTGGCTTTTTGATTATTTAAAATTCCTTACTGCTTCACCAGTAATTCATCGGGTATATTATAATTTGCATATACGTCATGAACATCATCGTGATCGTCTAAAGCTTCCATCAGGCTTAAGATCTGCCTGACAGAATCCGGGTTAGTAACTTCTACAGTAGTAGTCGGCAACATGGTTAATTCCGAAGAGTCAATGGATATACCTTCTTCAGCGAGTTTATTTTTAACCGCTTCAAAGTTTTCCACTTCGGTAGTAATACTGTAAGTGCCGTCATCTTCCTGATCAACATCTTCAGCCCCTGCTTCCAGAGCAAGCATCATCAAGTCGTCCTCATCAAAATCCAAATTGCTAATATCTGCAGAAATGTAACCTTTGCGGTTAAACATCCAGGCAACGCAACCGGATTCACCGAGGCTGCCACCGTGACGGGAAAAGATATGCCTGATCTCTGCAACGGTTCGGTTGCGGTTATCGGTCATTGCTTCCAGGAGAACAGCCACACCACCCACGGCATAACCTTCATAACTGGCATGCTCATACCTTTCCCCCTCAAGGTTGCCGGTTCCTTTTTGAATAGCACGCTGGATATTATCATTGGGCATATTGTTGTCTTTAGCTTTTTGCACCGCTAAGCGAAGGTTGGAATTAACCTCTAAATCAGGCCCTCCTTCCCGGGCGGCTACGGTAATCTCCCGGGCCAGCTTGGTAAATATTTTTCCTTTTTGTGCATCCGCTCGGGCTTTACGGTGCTTGGTGTTGGCCCATTTCGAGTGGCCGGCCATTAAGATCCCTCCTTTTCCTGAAACATTCGCTTAATCAAATATATGGCTTCGTTTTTCCAAAAAGATCAGCAGGGGCAACCCCAGGCCGTAACAGGCGACAACCTGTCCGGCAGCAACCCAGGCTGCAGTCATATAATAGGGGAAGCCAAGGACCAGGTGCAATACCATCCCAACTATTAAGGCATTAATTATAACCGGGGGTAGTGGAACCAGGTACTTGTTTTCTATCTTGGTTACCAGATAGGCTGATATTAAAGTAGCCAGGCTGCCAAATACAATATCCAAGATTCCTTGTCCGCCGAAGATGTTGGCGATCATACAGCCGACAAACAAACCAGGCACTGCCGCACCGGTAAAATAGGGCAAAACCATTAACATTTCTGAGACCCTAACTTGAACCATACCGTAACTGATCGGGGCAAATATTAAAGTCAGGACAGTATAGATCGCCGCAATCATGGCTGCCCTGGCCCAGTAACGATGCTTACCGGTTTTTTTGAAATCCATTTAATTTTTCCGCCCTTGTTTTTTATTAAGCAGGGTAGCTGCGACCTGCTTGTTATATTATAAATTGAACTGCTAAAAAATAAAAGATGTAGAAGCCAAACAATTGTGCGGATCATAACGGCACCGTTGGGTGGAACAGCCCAATGTAGTTTTTAATTTTAAGTTTGAGAGGTAATTTATGAAGGATGTTTGTTAATCATATAATCTTTAAATGTTTTAGCGGCGTTACCCAGGACCCGGCTGTAATGATAAACCAGGTATAAAGAACGCCTTAAATCCAAATCTTTGATCCTAAATATATCTACGGTTCCTGCTTTAAGCATGTCCTGGCAAGAAAGCCGTGAAACTACTGCCACTCCCAGGCCTTCCTTCACAGAATGTTTTATCCCTTCCAGGTGATTGATATATGTAATGCCCGGAAAATTATTAAGAGAGAACCCTTTTTCTGACATTTTCTTTTCCAGTACCTGGCGGGTAGCTGATCCCTTTTCGCGCATTAACAGGTGATAGTCCATGAGTGCTTCAATAGAAACAGCTTCACCCTGTTCGGACGTTTCGGTAATTAAACCCTTTTTGGCACAGAGAACCAGTTCATCTTCTGCCAGGCAAGCGTATTTAAGGCGTTCATCTTCTTTGATCAAACCAACCAGACCCAGATCATAACTGTAATTAAGCACACCTTCCAGGACTGCGCTGGTATCTAAAATATCAACATTAAAATCAATCGAGCTGTTTATTTTTTTAAACTGGGAAATCAAAGAAGGAAGCAGGTAAATACCCGGCACTGTGCTGGCACCAATATAAACCAGGCCGCTTGCCGCCTCTCTTTGCCCGGATAATTTCTCCAGGCAACTGCCCTGCAGTTCAATAATTGAATGGGCATAGTCCAAAAAAATTCTCCCTGCCTCTGTTAAAACCGGTTCACGGGCCTTGGAGCGATCAAGCAAGATCACGCCCAGCTCTTCTTCCAGGGCTTTAACTTTAACACTTACCGATGGCTGGCTGATAAACATTTTTTCTGCCGCTTCAGAAAAACTCTTTAGAGTAGCAACATTAACGAAGGCTCTTATTTGCTCAATATCCAT
>PUKR01000274.1 GCA_003552365.1 Syntrophomonadaceae bacterium | reverse complement strand
CCAGCAGCCCCTTGAAAATCGCAGCCACGGGAACTGCCATAACCATACCCAGTAATCCGGCCAGGCTGCCCCCAATCAGGATAGAAATAATAACCGTGATCGGTCTTAGTTTAACCGTCCGCCCGAGAACAACCGGTGCTAAGAAAATTCCATCAAGAACCTGGACCAGGATATAAACCAAAATTATAACCAGAGGAGAAGGTGTTAAGGGCGAAAAGCTAAGTAAAACAGCAGGGACTGCGGCAATATAAGGGCCAATGTACAAAATAAAGTTAAATATGCCGGCGATCAAGCCCAGCAGAAAAGCATAGGGCATACCAATTATAAAAAGAACCAGCCCGGTGACCACGCCGACAGCGAAACAACGGATTAGAGAGCCACGGATAAAAGTGCCGACAGACTCATCAACAATAGTTATGATCTCTTTTGCCAGGGGGCGATTATTAACCGGGACAATATCCACAATTTTTTCGCGAACTGACTGAAAATCATAAAGGAGGTAAAAAACAAGAAATAAGATCAGGAAAAAATCAACAGCGCCAATTATAAGCTGCAGAGAAGCTTCAGCAACATATTCTATACCCTGGTATAAATTATCTGACAAGCCTATAATATATTCTCTTACTTCTTCTTCCACATCCAGAATGATTACCTGTTCGGAAAACCAGGTTAAATACTCCTGGAAGCGTTCGACATAATGAGGAAAAGTTTCGGCTAATTCAGTAGCCTCAAAGTAAATAACCGGTATTAACAGGCTAACAGTAAAAGCACAAAAAAGTAAAAATGTTAAAAAGACCAATCCTGTAGCCAGGCCATGGTTAAGCTTAAATCGTCTTTTTAAATAAAGCAGCATGGGGTGAAATATATAAACAATCAGTATACTGATTAACAGTAAGCCAACAACCCAGGAAATGCTTTCTAAAAACCATATTGCACCGACTATTACCAGAAGTAAAACAATCGTACGCACTGCAAAAGGCCATAGTTTTTCCAACCTGATCATCCCTCCGGGTTGTTCATTACAAATCCTGCCGGATGTGCTAATCTCGAAAACGGAAAAACAGCACATCTCCGTCTTTTACCGGGTAATCGCGACCTTCGACCCGACAAGCCCCCTTATCCCGGGCACTTGCCAAACTACCTTCCTGCAGCAAAACTTGCCAGTTTATTGCTTCAACATTAATAAAACCATCAGCCATATCACTATGGATCTTTCCGGCCGCTTCAACAGCCCGGATATTGGCAGGAATTACCCAGGCACGGGCTTCATTTCCCTTCACAGTGTAGAATGTTGCAAGGTTCAGGTGCTCGTAACAGGCCTGTAGAAGAGCTTCGTTACGGCTCCCCTGCAGTCCGTAAGCTTCCATAAAGGGTTTTCTTTCTTCCGGGGACAAATCGGCCAATTCTGCCTCCAGGCTTGCACACATTGGTATAACAGGGCTGTTCGCCGGAAAAAACGATGTATCCGGATCAAGGAAATCATTTTCAGAAAGATTGTAAACATAAACTATTTCTTTCAAAGTTAATAAAGGCAGTTCTGATAAGATGTTAAAATCATCTTCGGATAAATTAAGATCGCGTAAAGGTAAGCCCTGGTTTAAATGTTCTTCGAGACGGAACAACAAGTTTAACTCTTTTTGCGCTGCTTTTTCACCACTTTTTAATTTAGGTTCAAGCTTTTGGCGTCTTTTTGATAGCACTTCGAGGTCCGCAAGGTTTAACTCCAGGTTTACAATATCCAGCCTGGACCTTGGAGTTAAAATATCATCGCTGCTTTCTTCAAATTTACCCACGACATGAATAAGCAGATCAACGTCTCTTAAATGGCCCAGAAATTGGTTGCCAAGCCCTTCACCCCTGCTGGCCCCTTCGACAAGTCCCGCCACATCAAATATTTCTATAGTGGCCGGAGTAACCTTTTCAGACTTACACAGCTCGGCCAAAGCTTCAAGACGTTGATCGGGTAATGGGACTACAGCTTTATTAGGGTCTATAGTCGAAAAGGGATAGCTTTCGATGGTTACGTCAAGAGCAGTGAGCGCTTTAAATAATGTTGATTTGCCGGCATTAGGGAGACCGACTATCCCACAGCTCCATGCCATTCAATAACAACTCCCTACTCCTTTGAATGAGAAATCTCGCCGGAAATAATCCTCTTTACCCTGCTCACAAAACGAGACCGGGGCAGCAATACACTCCGCCCACAGCCGGTACATTTTATTCGGAAGTCCATCCCCACCCTGAGAATTTTCCAGCAATTAGACCCGCAGGGATGACTTTTTTTCATTTCAACCAGCTGTCCGATACAGTACTGTGTCATAATCAGTTGCACCATGTCCAATAAGACGCACTATAAAGAATTAAGCGCGCTGTTTATTTGATCGAAAACTTCACCTATATTTTTGTTGCCATCGATATAACTGATTATCCCTTTATCCTGATAAAACTTTACCAGTGGTTCCGTTTGCTTTTTATAAACTTCCAAGCGCTCCTTAACCGTTTCCAGCGAGTCATCATCTCTTTGGTATAAATCGCCTCCACATTGATCGCATACATTGCGCACTGCCGGAGGGTTATACTTCACATGGTAATTCGCACCACAATCACTGCAGACCCTTCGACCGGTAAGGCGTTCAACAAGTTCTTCTTCATCCACATTAATTAACAATACCTGATCTACTTTCTGACTAATATCAGGCAACATTTGGTCCAAAAAGATCGCCTGGTCAACGGTCCGCGGAAAACCGTCTAAAAGAGCTCCCTTGCTGCAATCGGGTTCTTGTAAACGTTCTCTAACAATTTCTACAACCAGGTGGTCGGGAACTAATTGACCCTGGTCCATATATTCCCTGGCTTTGCTCCCCAACGGCGTATCTTCTTTAACCGCAGTCCTTAAAATATCACCCGTGGATATATAGGCTAAATTATGGTCGTTAACAATTCTTTCTGCTTGAGTCCCTTTACCTGCTCCCGGCGGCCCTAAAAGTACAATCAGCATGTTGATCCCTCGCCTTCCTATTACTTCCTGGTTTGAGTATAAAAATTAAATACGAATAGCTAAATTTCTCCTTTTCCTTATCAAATCCTGCTTTATTAATTAAAATGCTTCTTTAAATGATCCCAAACTAAAGGAAGCACGGCAAAAAAGACGTGCTTCCTTATTTTAATCAAATAAATTTGCTTTAAATTAAAGAACTTAGAGCTTTTGACTGGCAGAAACCTCTTGAATAAATGCTGTTATGGAGACTTTTCCGAGGAAACACTTTCACTGAATTGGCCTAACTGGCCAAGTTGCTTTTCTCTATCTTTTGTTTCTTGTGGTTTGCCGGGTTGATGACGATCAGCTTTTTCAAAAACAGAATCCTTCTTTTCCTTCTCTTTTTTCTCCACTTCTTCAACCTCAGCATCCGGCATTTCCATGCTGCCGGCCAGTGTTGCTCCTTCCTCGACAAGCAGGCTGTTTACTTTAAAAGTTCCGACCGCTTTACCCGTTTTCTTTAGCTCCAACCGACCCTCCGCTTCAAGAGCACCTTCATATTGTCCTGCTATAGTTATATTACGAGCTTTTAACTCGACGGCTACCCTGCCACTCTCTCCGATAATCACATCACCCTGGTTTATTATTTCTCCTTTAGCTTCCCCGTCTATCCGGATCAAGCCATTGCCGTTTATTTGTCCATTGAAGGTGGTCTCTTTACCAATAACCGTGTTAACTTTATCCGTAGGTGTTTCCAGGTTGTCTTTTTTAAACAAAGCTATTTCCTCCTTAAATTATTATTGCTCCTTCATATAAGGTTTGGGATTAACCGGAGAACCTTTATGGTGCACTTCATAATGTAAATGTGTCCCTGTTGTCCGACCGGATCTCCCCATGTAGCCAATTACTTCGCCTTTCTCCACTTCATCTCCTTTACTCACCGCAAAATCATCAAGATGAGCATACAGGGTTTCAAAGTCATTGCCATGACAGATAATCAAAACATTGCCGAGGCTGCCCCTGTAACCGGAAAAAACCACTTCCCCATCTGCTGCAGCCCAAATTGAAGAACCATGGGAACCGGCAATATCAACCCCGCTGTGAAACTGGTATCCGTCACTGTACGGTGTCGCCCTGGTTCCAAATCCAGAAGTTATCCGGCCACGTGCAGGCCAAATAGATGGCATAGCCCTTTTTGCTTCCACATAATCGCCAACCGCACCGAGCATTCCCGAACGCTCCGGTAAAAGATTTTTTAACAAGCTGACATTTTCCGCGGCCCGGCCGAGAACCCCGTTGGTGTTTGATCTGCTCCTGTAAACTCTTTCATGGTTTAGATAGTCACCGGATCCGGTTTGATTATCAAAGGAACTTAAAGCAAGATCGCTTATTTCTTCTGGCATCGAATTAGCCCGGGTTGGATTTGACGATGAATTGTCAGAGGAGTTGTCTTCATCCTCAACTTCCAACTCAAGCTCTTCATCCAGGTCTACTTCAAGCTCTTCTTCCTCAACGTCAATCTCTTCTTTAACCATCTCAATCAATTCGTCTATATCATGGATCTGGTCCATCACTCTTTGCGTCTCTACAGCGAGCGCATCGATTTCTTCCTGCTGAGCCCGGTTAATTTGCCTGAGTTCCTCGGCTTCACTTGCTTCAGCAGCAGCCTTGAGGTAAGCATATCCCAGTAAACTTAACCCGGCAACACCAATAACCAAAAATATGACCGCCACCTGGACCAGGTAGAGGGGAATTCGCAAGCTATAGGTAGCCTCTTCGTTGTGAGGAACTATCATGATAGTAAAGCAGCGTTTTTTCTTTGATGTCGACATAGTAAATATCTCCTTCAAGAACAAAATCGGGTGCAAACAAAAACACCACAAAAATGGCATTTCTCACTCCCGACATTACATACGTGCATATTATAACATATCTAGTATACCCGGCAAAACTTTTAAAAAACCCGTTAAGTTATGCTTAAAAATTTGTAACTGCTCAGCCGTGCTGCTTTTGGACTGAAGACATTGCAGGTAAAGCGGTTGCACTGGCCGATGAAGCAAAGGCTGTAGCCGGTCGGCCTGCATGGAGGCAGGCTGCCGAGGTCTAAAGCCTTAGATGGCGAATGCTAAAGCGTAACCTGAGCGAAAGCCTAAAGCTGAATCGTTGCCATTTGCCTTAGGTGAGCCGTCTCCAGGCCAAAAGCAGCAAGGCTGAGCAGACACAAAAATTTTAATATATAAGTCAGCCAACTAATACAGGCATGCCCCATCTCACCTCATGCCTTCGTAAAAGAATTACTCATAAAAAAGGCAAACCACAAAATGAGAGGTGTAGCTATGCAGGCACAAATATAATTAATGTTTCACGTGAAACTTTTTTAAATGTAACTGCGCAGCCCGGCAGCTGCCTCGCTGATCATTAAATCCCTTCGGGCAGCAGTTTAGCAACCAGGCGCTCAAGGTCCTCGTCTCCATAATAGTAAATCTCAATAGTCCCTCCGGTTTTGCTCTTTTTTATCTTAACCTTAGTGCCCAAGGTTCTCTGCATCTGCAGCTGAATTTCCTCCTGCAGAGGATCTTTTTTGCTTTCTGTAGAAATATTGCTTTTCTGCTTATCCCGGGCATTAACTTCTGCAGCTATTTTTTCAGCTTCCCTGGCAGAAAGCCCTTCTTTCATTATTTGCATGGCCGCTTCTTCTTGTTTTTCTTCATTGTTTATCGATAAAAGAGGCCTCACCTGGCCGGGAGTCATCTTGTTTTTATATAAAGCATCCAATACAGACTCCGGCAAAGAAAGCAGCCTGATACTGTTGGCAATAGCCGGCCGACTACAGCCTATTCTTTGAGCAAGTTCATCCTGGGTATAATTATACTCCTTGATTAAGCGGCGATAAGCTAATGCCTCTTCTACCGGGTTAAGGTCTTCTCTCTGCAAATTTTCAATGAGGGCTATTTCCAGCATAGTTTTGCTGTCTACCGGACGGACAACCGCCGGTATAGTTTGCAGGCCTGCCAGGCGAGCCGCCCTGCACCTTCTTTCACCGGCAACAAGAGTATAATTGCCGCTATCTCCCTCAGGAGTGACTACAATTGCCTGCAATATGCCATGCTCTTTAACTGAAGCCGTTAATTCTTGAAGCCTGGTTTCGTCAAACTCCCTGCGCGGTTGAAATGGATTAGGTTTAATCTTATCCAGGGCAATTTCGTTAGTTTCCGTTGAACTTTCCATTACTTCCGGGATTAAAGCACCCAAACCTCTCCCCAAACGCTTCTTTTCACTCATTTTTCATTACCTCCCGGGCTAAAGCAAGATGGAGTGATGCTCCCTTGCTGCGAGGATCATATTCAAGGATGTGTTTCCCATAGCTGGGAGCTTCGCTTAAGCGAACATTTCTTGGTATAACCGTATCATAAACATATTGCTTAAAATATCCCCTCACTTCTTCGGCTACCTGTTCAGATAAATTTGTCCTGGTATCATACATTGTCAGGACTACACCTTCAATATTAAGGTTTTCATTTAAATGCTTGCGGACAATATTGATGGTGTTCATTAACTGCCCTAATCCCTCGAGAGCATAGTATTCACATTGTATCGGGATCATAACTCCATCTGCAGCATTCAAAGCGTTAAGTGTCAACAATCCCAGCGAAGGCGGGCAATCTATGAGGATAAAATCATAATCATTTGTTATTGAAGCTATCGCCTTTTTTAACTTTTCTTCCCTGGAAACAACCGAAACCAGTTCAATTTCCGCCCCGGCCAGCTGGATTGTTGCAGGAGCAACCATTAAATTGCTCCATTCTGTTTTCAATATTATTTTCTTAATCGGGAGGTCGTCAATTAAAGAATTGTAAATGCAGGCTTCAACATCTTGTTTTGCCAGCCCCACCCCGCTGGTAGCGTTTCCCTGGGGATCAACATCAATAAGCAGAACCCGAGAGCCCAGTTTTGCCAGAGACGCGCCTAAATTTATTGCTGTTGTAGTTTTCCCTACTCCGCCTTTTTGATTCGCCAGTGCTATTATCCGTGCCATTTATTATCTCTCCATTCATATACACTACTATTTGTTATTAATGCACCTCTTGCCCGGATCTATTTCACGCTATTTGCATTATTTAATCGCTTAGAGGATATATTATTTATTTGCCCTTAATTTTACCGGCCCGGATCATATCTTTAGTTAACCGGATATTAACTTCAATGTAATCACTTTCTATAGTTTCGTCAACTTCAGGGTATAATCCCGAATTTTGAATTGTATTGATCGCTTCCCTAATGGTGTTTAAAACTATTCTCATATCCCTGACTATCGGTTTAGAATTCTTTAGCTTTATCTCCCTTCCACTTTCCCCCGTTATTTTCTCTATGCGCTTTTCAGCTTGACTAACCGTCAACCCCCTGTTGACAATTTCTTCAATCATTTTTAATTGATCCTCTTCTGATTCCAACCTTAGCAAAGCCCTTGCATGTCTTTCTGATAGTCCATTTTGAACCAGTTTATTCCGAACTTGCTCATTAAGCTTTAACAACCTAATTTTATTTGCTATGGTTGACTGACTTTTTCCCAGTCTTTTAGCCAATTCTTCCTGTGTCAGGTTAAAGTTTTTCATTAAACTTAAGTATCCATTTGCTTCTTCCATTATGTTTAAGTTTTCTCTTTGCAAGTTTTCAATTAATGCGGTAGTGGCCATATCATTATCTGACAGGGTCTTAACTGCTGCCGATATTTTACTCCATCCCAGTTTTCGACAGGCTAAGTACCGTCGCTCTCCTACAACTAGCTGATAGCCGTCTCCTACCCTTCTAACCACGATCGGCTGAATCAATCCCGTTGATTTAATCGATTGAGCTAACTCATCTACTTTTTCGTTCGATATTTCTCTGCGCGGCTGAAATGGGTTAGGTTTTATGCGGTCTATCTCTATGGCCACAACTTTATCGGTGGTTGGTTCTACATCTGTTATTGGGATTTGACTGCCCCTTTGATTAGTCATTATATCAACATCCTTTTCAACTAAGTTATGCTTATAAGTGATTGTTCAACCTTTGCAAACCCGAGCAGAAACCCCGGATAAGTGTTAAGCGAAATAAATACAGTTTCCGGTAAAGCATGGCCTGTGAAGGGTTTTCGACAGAAGATCTACCGCGAATCGGAAGCCTGGATAAACTTTCTGCAAGTGCCTCCTGTGCGAATGGTCGATGCATAGCCGCTGTAAACCCTCCCAGAAAGATCTGTAATCATTGCTTTTATCTAAAGCTACTTAACCGGCCGCTTTTTAGCGGTTGAACAATCATGCATATAATTGTATTTGACAGCGCTAAACTTTTTCCCTCTACAATTCCATAACTTTATTTTTCTATAGCCCGACCTTAATATTTGTTTCACGTGAAACATTTTCTTTTCTGTCACATTAACTGTTCCCGTGCTGTCCTCTGATTATTTTAAGGGTTTCTTTTCTGGTTTACCTTCTCTTCTCGGATATCTTCCCGGGGTTTCTTTTATCTTTTTTATCAGGTACAGTTTTCTTTCTTCACCTGTTGGGAGCTTGTAATCATATGTTTGTTCATGCACCCCACCACATATTTCTATTGCCCTTCTCGCCTTGATCAGCTCATCTTCTCCTTTTGGCCCTTTATATAAAATGACACGCCCGTTAATACGTGTCATTGGCAAAGCAAGCTCTGCCAGCACCGCTGTTTCAGCAACCGCTTTGCATAATATCAAATCGAACTTATTTCGATATTTTTCGTCCTGTCCTATTCTTTCCGCCCGCCCGCACAATACCTGAGTATTCTTTAATTTTAATTGATCTATTGCATGGTTTAAAAAAGAAGCTTTATTTTTGTTTGCTTCCAATAAATGCATGCTTACCTCTGGTTTGCATAGTTTAATCGGGATTCCCGGTAGCCCTCCTCCGCTCCCCAGGTCAAGAACATTGCTGCCCGCAAAAAGTTCCAGTAACTTTACGGGATATATTGAATCAAGGACCTGCTTATTTATTATATCATTAACTGCTTTTTCTCCTGTTAATCTTTGCTTCTTTAATCCTTCTTCTAATAATGCAACATATAGCGACAACTTTGCTATTAAATCATCGTCTAATGGTATATGAAGATATTTTAGCATGTTATAGATTAGGTTATCTTTGTTTACTTCCTTATTTTCACTCAACCAACCACCTATTTCCCAAGGCAAAATTCGCTGAAGATCTTGTCCAGTAACTTCTCGTTTACTGTTTCCCCGGTTATTTCTCCCAGTTTTTCATTGGCATTTTGCAACTCCAGGCTTACCATTTCCAATGGGTCAATTTTGAGAGCATTTAAAGCACTTTTTATAGATTCCCCGGCATCTTTAATTATTTCCTCGTGTCTTATTGATACTACAACCGGGTTTTCTTCGCCTGTCCCAAGCAGTTCATCCAGCAGTTCTGTAACTGCTTCTTCCAGATTTTTAATTCCTTCACTTTTAACTGCCGCTGTTTCAACAACCCTGGCATCAGGGCAATGTCTTTTTACCGTTTCAATGTCTAACTGTCTATCCAGGTCTATTTTATTAATAACTACCAGCATGCCCTGGCTTTTGTTCTTTAAAGCAGCTATTTCATCGT